>JAISLM010000148.1 GCA_031290855.1 Spirochaetaceae bacterium | reverse complement strand
GAAATCAGTACCCGCGTCAACAACAGGGAACCCCTGTTCCGAGGGGGGCGGGCGCCGGCGCTGTTCGACCGGGTGTTCCGGGAGACCGCGCACAGGTTTGTCTTCGCGGTCCGGGGCTTAAGTCTCGCCGGCGACCGGCTGGCCTTTTACATAAAGCCCGCGGACGGGTTCGAACTGCCGGCGATAATGAAATGGCTGAAGCAGACCTTCGCCATTAGGTACAACCGTGACAATGGACGGACGGGGCACCTGTGGGGTGACCGGTACCGGTCGCGGATACTGGAAGGGGAGCCGCCGGACGGCGGGGAAGCGGGAGAGGAGGAGGCGGGGGACTTTCCGGCCTGCGGGGTCAGACACCGCAGCGGGAAACGGGCGTCAGGGCCCGCAGCGGCGGGAACCCCGCCGGCCCACGGCGGGGTCAGACCCCATCGCCGGAAACGGACGGCCGGAGCCGCGTTTTTCCGCCTATACGCCCTTCCCGTGGCCCCTGCGCCCGGATAAGCGGCATAACCCGCCCGGAGAACCGCAGCGGCCGCCGTTTCCTCCTCCAAACCGAACCCGCCCAGGGGATACGTCTGCCCTGAAATCCGAATTGCGGGCCAGGTTTAGCGCTTGCGGCGGTGAGGTTCATACACAAAACCATGCTTGAAACCCGCCGGCGTGGGTGGCATACTGGACGTCAGGAGTTACGAATGAGTTATCTTGAGCGGCGTGAAAAGGTGTATGCCTGGATGGAGGCGGAAGGCTTGAACCTTGTGATGCTGCAGGACAATGAAGAGAGGCGTGATACAGCGATACGCTGGCTTTCCGGGCAGCCGGGAGACGCGCTGCTTTTCCTGTCGTCCGACAGGAAGGTTCTGCTTGTCCCCTGGGACATAAACATGGCGCGGCTTTACGCGACCTGTGACATGGTTATACCGTTTACAGTGTACGCGCTTGATCCGGTAACGGCGCTTTTGGACGCTACGGCCAATTTGAAGACGCCTGCCGGCAGCAAAATAGAGATACCTTCCAGTACTTCTTACCCGGATTTTCTTCAATATGTTGAAAAAATAGCTGATTATGATATAATTTGCCGCAGAGATGGAATAAAATCGGCGCTTGACCGTCTGCGTATGATAAAAGATGACGAAGAAATACAGATTTACCGTAGGCTTTCCGGGATTACCAACCAGACAATTGACGAGTTAGAGCAAAATGTGCGGGACGGCACGTTAAAAACCGAGGCGGATGCAGCGGTTTTTATAGAATACGCGGCGCGGAAACGGGATTGTGAAGGAACAGGCTTTGCCACAATTGCTGCTGGAGCCGAACGGAGCTTTGGCATACACGCATTTCCGGCATATACTTCCGCGCCCTTCGCAGGACGCGGGCTTTCCATACTGGACTTTGGTCTTGTGTTACACGGCTATACGAGTGATGTTACGATGACCTTTGCCCGCGGACCGCTTAGTACATGGCAGGAAACGAATCTTAATCTGGTTTTGAAAGCTTTTGACCTGGCCTTGTCAAAGGTGAAAGACGGCGTTCTTTGCAAGACCATAGCCCAGGCGGTCGACGCGCTGTTCAAAAAATCGCGCCGTTCAATGCCGCACGGCCTGGGGCACGGCATAGGGTTGCAGCCGCACGAGGGGCCATTCTTGCGTTCCCGCGCCGATAATGAATGGAAACTGTCTCCTGGCATGATATTTACGATAGAACCTGGCCTTTATGACCCTGTTGAAGGCGGATGCCGCTTTGAAAACGATGTTTTGCTTACGGAAAACGGGCCAGAAGTGCTTACCTGTTCCAGAATCGTCCGGCTGTAACCCAGTCTCCGCTGCGTGTTTATAGTTACAGTTTTCCGCCGAAGCGCCGGGTTTGGATACGGCGGGGCGGCGAAATCAGATTTTACAGGAGAGCTTTATGAAAAAAATTTTATTGGCGGCGCTTACGGTCCTGGCCGTAAGCTCGGTCGCTGTCGCGCAGGATGGCTGGCCGCGCGGAGCGAAAGGGCGGACCGGGCAGTATTTTGTGCGCCGGGCGGACAACGCGGGAACGGAACTCTCGCTTAGCGGCAAGCTGGAGTGGGCAAACGGACGTGTCGCGCTGAAGACTGAGGAAAAAACATACTTCGTCTCCGGGCTTCAGCAACTTTTGGGCTTTGTTGACGGCCTCAAAGAGGGGGCGCAGCTTAGCTTGACGGGCAGGGCCTACGAGGTCTCGTACATCCCCGAGTACGGCTTTTTCCGTGCGGAAAAGGTAAGTTTCAACGGCAGGGACTATGCGTTAAGCGACGGGCCGAGGGGCTTTGGCGCTTTTGCGTGCCGGGGTCATGACACGCGCCGGGGAGGCGCCGCGCCCCCCGGCTACCGGGGTCGCTAAGCCCGGCTGGAGGGCTGCCTACCGGGGGAAGGATTCGTTCACCTGAGTCCTTCCCTTATCCTGCGGATTATGCCGAAGCCGGGGTCGGCGTCGAATTTCCAGAATTCGGTGGCGCTCTTGCAGACAAGTTCCGACTCTTCCATATCTATACCGACTATTCCGCTGTCAAGAATCTTTTTTTCATAGGGGGCGAACAGGCATCCGTAGTACAAGGTCTTTTCGCCGCCCGCCGGGATCGTTACCGTCGTGGGTGAGCCCAAAATACGCCGCAGGCTGCGGGCATAGTCCAGGCCGTAAGCCCAGGCCCCAACCGAGTTTTCCGCGCCCAGGCAGTAAGTCAGGTCGGGGCCGCCGTCCCAGGGCGCCCACGGCGTGAAGGGCCGCCCGCCGTACTGCATCCACAGGTCGTTGAAGTAAAGGATTACCTCGTCTTCGCCCGCCGCGTCCGCTATTGAGGCGGGGCCGGGGAAAAATGAGATGTAGGCGAGTTTTAGATCGGGGTTTACGACGGCGGACCAGCCGAGTCGAGCCGTCCGGGGGATTACGCCGGTCGCGAAATCGGTATAGCCTATCGGCGAGGGGACGACGCTGATGTCCGTCTTCCCGCCGAAACTGAGCGGCGCCTTTGACAGGGCAGGGAATTCCGCGCCCAGGGCAAGCCGCGTGGTCTCGTCGAATTCGCCGCCGGGAGGCGGCGTCATCCATGTGTCCGCCGCGGCGGAGATGAAGCAGCCCGGCTCCAGAAACGGCGGCCCCAGCGTGTTGTGGAACGCGCAGCATATCTCGGTATCGCCGCCGCCCGAATTCCGTATCGACAGGGCCGAATAATGGACGCTCTGGCCCGGCACGAGCGCGTCAATCTTTTTGAACGACAGCGGCATCGCGGCGTCGGGGCTTTCCATCTCCGTCAACACCCAGGCCGCCCCGCAGCCTTCATCCAGCCCGCTCTTTTTGTAGGTCCATTTCAGGTTCGCCGTCCAGCCGTGCGCCGGCATCGTGAGCCCGTTCATTATATGGCCGGGCCCGAAATTGGGCGCACAGGGAAAATTCCCGGCAATGTTGTACAGAATATCGGACTTCCAAAAGTGTCCGTCCTCCGCGTCTTTGTACGGCTTTTCCGAATTCGGCCTGAACCAGGGCACCCAGTGCGCGTTTATCTGCCGCCTGTCCTGCACGTTGCAAAAAACCGGTATCATGCCGCCGATATCTTCAATCTGCATACGAAGCGTCGCGTTCTCCAGAAACGACGCCTTCCGCCCGCCAATTCCCGTAACCCGTGAAACCATAGCCTTTTCATCGCTGTTTGTCATAGTTCCAGCATAAATAATAAAACCCGGTTTGAGAAGTAGCGCGGCGTTTTAATACATATTAAAACGGGGGATTTCCACCAAAGGCCACCGGACATCCCGCGCAAGGGATAGGAGCGGAATACGGGTTGAGAGGCAAAGCCTTTCAACCCGTATTATAGCGGATAGCCCGGTTTCCGGCGCTTTGCGCCGGAAATGCGCCCGAATTAAAAATCTGCGGTTTTAAATTTTACAGCTTACTAGTAGGCGGGGTAAAGGAAAGAGGCTACCAGGATGAACGTCCCCAGGCCGATCGGCAGAAAGCCGGCGTAGTAAGACAGATCGGCGGTCTCCTTGTCTATATGGTCGTAGGCGTAGTGGATCGCGTTTTGCACGGCGACGCCTACCAGCGTCAGCACTAGGCCGGTGATGATCCCGCCTGTTTTTAGGCTGGCCACACGTTCCGCGCTTTCCGCCGCCGGGGAAGCGGGAAGGGCAAGTACGCCGGAGCTGTCAAACACGTTTACGTTATCGGGAGGGGCGGCGGCGCTTCCGACGGACCAGTACTTCAGGACGCCCTTGTTTATCGCGGTCTTTTCAACTTTGTTTTCCGGCGCGTAAAAGACCATCGTCTCGTTCTGGTTGACTTTGATCCGTCCGAGCGCGGGCGATTGTGTCGAGGGTACTAGCACGGCGGAACCGGATATCGCCGACACATAGAGAACCGGCTGCGAGCGGCGGCCGTCCTCTCCCGTTGCGATGTAATCGATGTTGACGGAGCCTTTCTGTATCTCCGTGATCGACGTGCCGGCCTTTACGATGACGGTTTCGCCTGCGTCCTCCTGGTCGATGCGGATCCGCCCGTAAACGAGCGCGATCACCTGGGTACGGCTGGAGCCGCCTATGTTCTCAAAGAGGAGCGAAGAGTTTTCGGCTATGTGTATCGATACCGTTCCCGGCACTACGCGCGCCTCGACAAAGACGCCCGAAGGAGTCTGTATCATGTCCGAGTTGTTCAGCGTGACGCCGTCGCCAAGGCTTGACGGGTTGTACGACTGCCGTATCCCGCCGCCCCGCATCAAAAAAAAACTTCCTCCGCGGGAGGATACGGCGGCGATTCTTTTTTCGGACTGGGCATGGAGGATGCCGGCGCATAGAAACAATTCAATGAAAATGATCGTTTTAAGCCACAGCGCGCCGCGCCGCGTGTTTGACATCAAAGACACCCGCCCGTCCTTTAAAATAATGCTACCAACGTATGGTTTATAAAATGAATGAACGACTAACGGCTTTCAGGATAATCGCTGGGAAAAATAATATCAATACAGAATCTAAATATACCGATTATAAAATGAGACTTTTTCAAAAACTTTAGTTTTGAAGGAGCAGCAGCTTAAAATCGTGGCTTTGCGGGACTTTTTCCTTAAAAACCACAGTGCCGCGTCAAAACTTGCCTTGAGTTTTGAAAGCGGCGCAAATGAGAAAGAGGCAGTTTCCTCTTTGGTTCGGGGTACCCGGTGAAAAAAATTCTTTGTGTAATTTTACAGATTTCCTCGGCGGCCGTTCTCTTTTCCGCCGGGACTGACGGGATAAGTGTCGGTATCCGTTACTTTGACAAGCAACTGTACTATCCGCAGGCCGGCAGTATCTTTGTCCAGGTCACGATTACCAACAATTCCGGCGGGGTATACCGGTTCAGGCTGCCGGACGACAGGGTCTTCTCGCTGGACTTCGACGTCCGTACCCTCGCGAATCGGCAGCTTGACGAAGCGGATATTCTGGTGAGGAAGCGCGCGGGGAAGCAGCGGGTTTTTTTCCGCGAGCTAAGCCTGGACCCCGGAGAATCCCTTTCGTTTGTCGAGAACATTCGTGACTGGAGGCAGTTGGACAAGCCGGGTTCCTACGTCGTCCAGGCCAAATTCTACCCCGGGCTTTTCAAGGACGGGGGCGGCGCGGGTGCGGTAAACGCGGGCGCTTTTCCGGGGGAAGGCGGGGACGCGCTCGTCTCGAACAGGCTGAATCTCCATATAAGGCCCCCCGCGATACTGAATGCCGACGGGATACCGTATGCGCTTGAGGAGGAAACCGGCGTTCTTTACTTCAGGGAACAAAAGCCGCCGGACGAGGTTGTTTCGTGGACGCTGCAAAGCCGGCAAAAGTCGCAGTGGGAAAAATTCTTTTTGTACATCGACATGGAGGAGATGTTGCGGCGTGACGCGGCGCGTGAACGGAGATGGCGCGCCGAATCGGAAGAAGGACGCCGCCGTATGCTGGCCCTGTACCGGGAGGAACTGGGCAAACAGACGATAGACGGCGACATAAGCGCGATCCCTTTCGAGTTCAAGATTGAGCGCACCACCTACAACGCGGACGAGGGCACGGTCAGCGTGTTGGAAAAATTCAAGACTGGTGATTACACGGAAGTCAAGCGCTATACCTACTATCTGCGGCGCACGGACGGCGTTTGGACGATAGTCGACTATACCGTCCAGAATCTCGGTACGGAATAAGGGGCGGGGTTTTACAGGAATGAAGCTGCTGCTTGTACTGGACTCCCGCGAGGTGCGCAAACGGATAGAGGACTACGTTAAGACGCTGGGCGCAGAGATAGTCTGCTATCAGCACATCCTCAAGGCGATGGATAATGTCGATGAGATTTCGCCGGACGGCATCGTCGTGAGCGCGGCGGACTTTCCGCGCCACTGGAAGACGCTGGTGTCGTTTGTCCGCAGCGAAAGACCGCCTGAAACCTGCACGGTAGTCCTTCTGTACGGGGACTTTTTCTCCGAGCAGGAACGCAAAAAAGCCCTGCACCTGAACGTAAGCTGCCTCCTAAACGAGGCCCGCCTGGACAAACGCGCGCTGAGCCGGCTGCGCGAGGCGTTCCGTCCGTACATTTCCGCCGAAAAATGGGTAGACAACCTTGCCGTCAGGCCGGAAGCATCCCTCGCGATGCTTATCACGCACCCATTGACCGGCGCTCTTATCCCCGGAAAGGCGGTGCAGATATCGCCCGACGGCGCGGTCTTCGTGCCGGACAGACCCGTCCTGGTAAAGAATTTGACCGCCGGGACGGAACTGCCGGGCTGCTCGATCAGGGCGGGCGGGGCCCTGCTGTCCCCCGTCTGCCGCATAGTGCGGAACGGGGAGGGCGTGATGGTACTGGAGTTCACGGCCCTAAGCCTCCACGAAAGAAACATTCTTGATATGATATTTTAGGGACGGTCCGCCAAGTTCCGCGTTTCGGCATACAGTTTCTGTATCTGCCGTACCGACGGTATCAGTTCGAAAAAGATGCCCACCAGTTCGGGATCAAACTTGATGCCGGACTGCTTGCGAATCTCGGCGAACACCTGCTCCTCCGACCAGGGTTCCTTGTAGGACCGCTTTGAGTTTAGCGCGTCGAAAACGTCCGCTATGGCGACTATACGTCCGGCGAGCGGAATCTCCTCGCCGCGTTTGCCGAGCGGCTTCCCGTCCGGGCCGGCTTTCAGCGTCCGGCCGCTCTCCGGTTCTATCCATCCGGGATAACCCGTACCGTCCCAGTTTTCGTGGTGGCACAGGGCTATGTCTCTGGACACAGTGTCCATTTGCGACTGCGGATCGTCAAACAGCACGGCCCCGTAGCGGGTGTGGTTCTTCATTGTATTGAATTCTTCGGGGGTGAAGCGTCCGGGTTTTTTCAGTATCGAGTCGGATATCGCGACCTTGCCGACATCGTGGAGCATGGCGGCTATCTTCAGCGTGTCCCGGAATTTTTCCTGACTGCCGATCGCTATACCGTGCCTGAAGGCGTAACGGTCGTAGATCTCCACCGCGTAGCTTGAGACACGGCTTACGTGCGTCCCCGTTTCTTCCGGATCGCGAAGTTCCGCCATCTTTATCATCCTGAGTATCATAGCGCGGGTCATGCTGGCCCTTTCCATCGCGGCGGTCGCCCTTTCCGCGAAGTGCCCTATCAGGAATTCGTGATTTTTGGAAAAAGGTATCGTATTCCCGTCGTCGTCAAGCGCGTTGATTATCTGAATAACGCCTAGAAGCTTGTCTTCCGTCGTAACGAGAGGTATAGCCAGCACCGACCTTGTTTTGTAACCGGAAACCAGATCGTAGCTGCTGCCAAACGTGTAGGGCGCGCCCTTTGGCAAATTGTAGGCGTCCTCCACGTTTACAAGCTTTTTCGTCAACGCGCAGTACCCGGAAATCGTTTTGTCGTCTACGTCAACCTTGAAAACGGAATAGATCAGCTTTTGCCCCGGAGTCAGCTTCTTCATCAAGGTGTCGTTTTGGGCGTACCTTATCGAAAGCCTTTCAATTTTAAGGTCCTTTTCCTCGTCAAGCTCGCGAACATATATCGAGCCGGCGTCGGCGTTTGCCACCCTGCGAGCCTCAAGAAGTATGCACTCCAGCAGCAAATCGTGATCCTGTATCTTGTTAAGCTCTGAATCTCTTTCTATGATGAATTTGTAGCCTGCCTTCATCCGGTATCTCCAAAATCATGTTACCCGATCCTCCCGTTCATGTCCAGACCAGGGATGAGTAATGAGCGATCAATGAGCCTCCGCGCGGCAGGCGCGAACCGAAGGTTTGACGGGGTATTAAGCCGGACTTTGTGAATAATGAGGCGCCAGGGCTTTTCCCAAAACCCGGTTGCTTTTGAGAAAAGCTTCCGAAAAAGCGGTCTAACCTGACTAAAGTCCATGTGCGTTTACTTAAAGGAAATTGTCCGCGAATTTTTGCGAATTTAAACGGAGTTTTTTCAATAATTCGCGTTAATTCGTTTAATTCGCGGACCTTTTGATTCGAAAGTAAACGCCTATGGACTAAAGTCCGGCCCGCTTTTCCATATAAATCCAAGGCAGCCGGACAAGCAAAGCTTGTCTCCCAAGCAAAGCTTGTCTCCCAAGCAAAGCTTGTCTCCCAAGCAAAGCTTGTCTCCCAAGCAAAGCTTGTCTGCCGGAAACCGGGCGCGGACTGCCGCAGCGAAAATCGCGGGTGAAGAAAACCGGCAGGGCGCCCGGCGTTCTTTCAGGAGCTCATCCCGGAGGCGGCCTCCAGAATGTTGCGAAGCGCGTTTGCGCTTCCACAGTGGGACTGTACCAGCAGAATATCCTTGCGGGCCGCTTCCTTTTTTGCCACTTTCACCATTTCGTGCGCGACCGGGTGAGTGAAAAGGACAATCAGATCGGGATTGCCGATCAGTCCTTCCAGGTTTCCCTTTGGCTGCGTAAAAATTTTTGCTTTACAGGCAAATTCTTTGCAGATCGCCTTGTAACGGCAAACCATGCAGTCGTTTCCGCCGATTATGACAACATTCATACACAATCCCCTAAACGGCTAGTCGTTTGCCCAGTTCCAGGCATTTGTCGCAGGCATCCTTGTCCGGCTCAAGCTGCGCGATGATGCCTTCGCCGTCAACTTTCGCGCCCAGCCCCTTCATCCGTTCAACCCAATCGCGCATCCACTGGCCGTCGCCCCAGTCGTATGACCCGAACAGGCCGAGCGGCTTGCCCTCCAGTTCCGCCCTGGACAGTTTGCCGATAAACGGTTCCACCTCCTCCTCTTCCAGGGCCTCGTCGCCCATAGCCGGGCAGCCGAAAGCCAGAGCCTCCGCCGCTTTTACCAGTTCCACGGACGCCTCCCCGAACGTCTTCAGCGTGGGCTCCCCGCCGGCTTCTTCAACGCCCCTGGCAGCCTGCTTTGCCATGGTCTCCGTATTGCCGCTGCTGCTCCAATAAACGATTAAAACTTTTTTCATGCCAAACTCCTTAAATACTATTAGCTTTATTTAACTTATGTTATTATTTACTAACACAAGAGTCAAGCCCTCCCCTCGTGCGGCGCAATTTTTCTTAACAAATGTCCGCTTCGCCGGTTATAATATTAAGATGTTTTTTGAATGTGGTTTTGTCAAAAAAATTAAGGTTGTCGCGCTGGTCGGCGCAAGCGGAACGGGTAAGAGTTACCACGCGAAGCTGGTGGCCCAAAAGTATAAAACTGATTTCATAATCGATGACGGTCTTTTGATACGAAACGACAGGATCATCGCCGGCCACTCGGCAAAAGAGGAAAAATCTTTCATAGCTTCCGTAAAAACCGCCGTGTTTGACGAAAAAAGCCGCCGCGACGAGGTTGCCCGCAAGCTGCAAACAGAGAAATTTTCCGGCGTCCTGATAGTAGGCACCTCCGACAAGATGGTCAAAAAGATCGCGGCCCGCCTTCAGCTTCCCCTGCCGGCAAAAATCGTCTATATCGAGGACTTTGCTTCACGGGAAGAGATAGACACGGCCCTTAGAACCAGGCGGGTCGAGGGGAAGCACGTTATCCCGGTGCCCTCCGTCGAGGTAAAACGCGGTTACCCGGACATATTTCTTTCTCCGATTTCCGTGCTGAGGCCGTTCATGGTTCAGGTGCCGATAAAGTCAATCCCCGTACTTCACGAAAAATCACTGGTACGCCCCTCGTACTCGATACCGCAAAAATCGCATATTTCGGAGCGGGCGCTCAGCCTGATGGTCAAAAACTGCGTGGACGAGTTCAACGAAAACTACAAAGTCAAGAAAATCGAGGTTAAAGACACGGAAACCGGCTACAGGCTGGTCATTTTCATAGTTCTTGACTCCGGAACCGACCTTGAAAAAAAAATTACTGAACTTCGGCGATATATTACCGACAATATAGAGAAGTACACTGGAATTCTTATTGAAGAGGTAAACATCATCATAGATAATGTATGATGTAACATGGGCTTGTATCCTTACAGGAAGTGATAAAGCTTAAATAAGATGTTTCATTACAGGAGGGAGAGATGAAGAAAGTCGTAGGAGCCTTGATTTTACTGGCAGCCCTTGGGACTCCTCTGATGGCTCAGTATGACACCGTTAGTCCGATCAGAGTCGAAGTCAGAAATCAGTTTTTTGACGTTATTTCGGACGGCGGCAGTTTTGACGCGGAAACGCTTTGCCGCGAGATGGAGCTTAGATTCGACGTTTATAACCGGCTGTTCCGGTTCAACCCGGCTGTTTTGCCCGGCCCTTTACGTGTGGTATCTTTCAGCGATAAAGCGGCTTACGATAGCTATGTCATGTCAAAATTGGGATCGACGCGCGACGGCGCCGTATACCTGCACTACAGCCAGCCCGAAAGACGCGAACTGGTGGTGAACAGGGGTTCCCCGGACGAGGATCGTATGCTGCCTCATCAGGCGTTCATCCAGTTTTTCCGCGCCTTCGTGCCGTATCCGCCTTCGTGGATGAGGGAAGGTTTCGCCATATACTTTAACACGCTTAAATTCGACAAGGAAACACGCGAACTTCGTTACGAGGAGAATCTTTCCTGGCTCGAAACCGTAAAAAGCCTGGGAACGAACATCCCTTCGCTGGAGTCGATTTTTCTTGCGGATATGAACGGTATGCCGGAATACTTCCAGCCTGTTTCGTGGGCTATAGTATCGTTCTTTCTAAACAGCGGAGGGAACGGGGAGTATTTCCGGGCAATCACGGAGGCGTTCATGCTGCTTTCACCGGCAAGTTCCGCCGCGGAAAATTCGCAGACCGTGCTGGAGCGCCTGACAAGCTGGAATACCCTGGACGCGATGCGCACAGATTTCAACAACTATATCGCGAGCAGGAAAACTTTTGTGGAGCTGATAGATCTTGGGATGCAGGCATACGCGGTTAAGGATTTTGAAAATGCCGAAACATACTTTCTTGCGGCGCTGTACCAAAAACCGGCCCACTACGCGCCGTACTACTACATGGGGCTTTTGGCATACGACGAGAACAACTACGACATTGCCGAAACCTACTACATCACCGCCCTGCAGTACGGCGCCGACTCGGCCCTCGTAAAGTACGCGCTTGGTATCAACGCGGCGACGGCGGGCAAAAACGCCGAAGCCTTGGCCTACCTGCAGGATGCGGTCAACGAATCGCCGGAGCGCTACAGAGAACGCGCCGAGACGATCATGGTCAGGCTAAGATAGACGGCTTACGAGCCGTCCCCGGCCCGGGGGCCGGCTTCGTAAAAGACCCGTCCGTCATAAAGCGAACGGGTCTTTTTTACGGTTATGCCGTGCTCGGCAAAGATTTCACGCAAAGCCGCGGCCAGTTCCCTGCGCTGCGGACTAATCGGTATCATGAATCTCCTGGCCGAAAAAAAAGTCTTTCTGAACAGCTCCGGCATCGCCTCCGTCCAGTCCGTGTTTGCTTCAACATAACCTTCTATAACCGCCCGCAGCGCACACTTGTTTTCATCGGTGTTTTTTGCAAGGGCTTCAAGCGACGCCATATACTGCTGCTTGAAGCCTTTCTTTTTTTCCATCAAACGGTAAGCGTTGGGTTGAAGGTACTGGTACAGGCCGAAAGAATCGAGCGCCGCGACAATCCTGTCGGGACATGACGAATTCAGTATCTTTACAACTTCCTCGGTTAGACGCGACGGCGGAACCGCCTCCAGCAGCCTCGAATCCGCCTTGATCCTGTTTCGCAGCGCGGGCGGTATCTCGAAACCCGTCATCGCCGCGTACTTAAGCGCCCGGATCATCCGTACCGGGTCGTCACGGAAGATAGCGTCAAGCGGTATTATCGGGTTAATTATCCGTTTTCGGATATCCTCTACGCCGCCTACATAGTCGATCACAAGCTCCTGCTCCGTGTCGTAGAAGAGTGCGTTTAAAGAAAAGTCACGGCGCAGCACGTCCTCTTCTATCGAGCCAAACGTGTTGCCGTCCGTGCCGTCCTTTACGGAACGGAACGTGGCGAGCTCGTAAATTTTATTGCCGAAAAATACGTGTACAAGCCTGAACCTGCGGCCTATGGCGCGGGAATTGCGGAACACCTTTTTTATCTGGGCCGGACTCGCCGCGCTTGCGATATCGAAGTCCTTTGGCTTATTCCCAAGCATCAGATCGCGCACCGCGCCGCCGACAATATAGGTCTCGTAGCCCTCGACCCGAAGCCGCGAACAGATATACGCCGCGTCCCTGTCAACATCGCCTGCCGCTATGTTGTGTTCATCCTTTGTGTAAACGGCGGCCTTTCTTTCCGTCTTGCCGTCCTTGTCTCTTGAATAACGAAAACGCAAAATCCGTCCTTTTAATTCCATTGGCGGTATGCGGCGAAGCCGCGGCCCGGCCTATTTGATGTGCCTGTCCAGCCAGTTACAAAGATTCCGCATAACTTCCTCACGGTTGGTTTCGTGCAGCGTTTCGTGCCGGGCCTCAGGGTACAGCACAAACTCAATATCCTTTATCCCGATTCTCCGGTAACTGTCAACCAACTCGGTAGGTCCGGCCCCCATCCCGCCCACGGGATCGGCGCTGCCGGAGAACAGGTACACCGGAAGATCCCGGTTGACGCGATCCATAGCCCGTTTGCGGTGTATCCGCTTCAGGGCAAACGCAAGATCGCGGTAAAAGCCCACGCTGCCAAGCTGCCCGCACAATGCGTCGGCGACGAACAGGTCAACCTCCTTTTTGTCCCTGGACAGCCAGTCATACATAGTCCGGTTGGGCTGGAAAGCCTTGTTGTAAGCGCCGTCGGCCAGGCCCCTGCTGAACCGCGAGCGGCACCGCACACCGCGCAGCGCCGCGAAGACCGCCATAAACGGCGCCCCCAACGCTACGGCGGCGCTGCCCGGCCCCTTTGTTCCCGAAAGCGCGCAGCCGGAAAGAGGGCGCTTGTTAAACGTCTCGATGTAGCCCTGCGCGATGAAAGAACCCCACGAATGGCCGAGCAAAAACAACGGAATACCGGGGTAAGTTTTCTGAATCCCGGCGTTGATTTTTTCAACGTCAAGCAAGATCTTTGCGAAGGCGTTCGTGTCGGCGCAATGCCCCAAAAGCCCTCCCCTGTCGGCGGGGTTTACGGACAAGTCCGCGGTTCTGCCGTGCCCCCGCATATCGGCCGCCCACACGGAGTAGCCTCTATCGCACAGGTACGCCGCCGTTTCCGCGTAGCGCAGGCCGTGCTCCCCCATCCCGTGTACAATCTGGACCGCCCCTCTGGGCGGAGCCCCGCTGTCCGACTCCCAGCGCCTCAAAAAAAGTTTTACCGCGTCGCGGGTTTCGAACCACAAGGTTTGCTCAATCATCGCGACAATTATAGTACCGTCGTCGAAAACTGTTAAGCCTGCCGTCACGCGGCAGGATGAACCGGCTTCCGCCAAAATTATGCTTGCGTATTTGGCCGTCCCGTAGTAATATAGAAAAAGTGATTTTATCATGTAAAGTTTTTTTGGAGGAAAGTTATGAAAGTGACTAAAATTGTGGTTTGGTGCGCTATCGCCGCGCTTGTATGCGGGGGCGGCGTACTCTCGTGCAAGAAGAAAAAAGAAGGAGCCGCATCTGCCGCAAAGATACAGGTTACATTTGCCGGTACGGAAGCGCCCTCGACGGGACAAAGCAGGATGATGCAGGAAGTCGCGGACCAACTGAACGCGAGCGGACGTTTTGACGTCAGTGTGCAGGTAAACGGCGCGTTGGGCACGACGGACGACCTCGTGTCACAGGCGAAGAGCGGCGTTCCGCTCGTGATCCCGTCCGACCCCGGACGCCTTGCCAGCCAGTTCCAGATTCCCGACCTCAACATCCTGATGGCGCCCTACGTGATGACGGACATCACGGCGCTTGAAAAACTGCCCGATACGGCGATTTTCAAGGAATGGCAGAAGCAGCTTGAGGCGAAAGGCGTCACGTTTGTCGCGGATATGTACAACGGCTTCCGTAGCTTCTACACTACGACGCCGGTTACGAATGTCGCCGGACTGAAGGGGCTGCGTATTCGCGGTTTTGGCAACAACATCGGCAACGCGCTCGCCAAGTATCTGGGTTTTGCCAACATCGGTATTCCGTGGGGCGAGGTGTTGCCCGGCATCCAGCAGAAGACGCTGGACGGCTGCGAGATACAGGTTGCCACGGCCTACGGCTCGGCGATCTACGAGGTTACCAAGTACCTCGCGCTGACCAAGCACTATATGCTCCAGTCGTCCTTCGTGTGCTCCACCAAGCTTCTGACCGATATGCCGGAAGCGGACAGGAAACTGTTCCTGGACACGATCTCAAAAACCGCGAAGAAGTACGGCGATATAGTCGCTTCGGAAGAAGCCGGTTACTATCAGCAGATGAAGGACAAGGGCGTTACGATCACCGAAGTCGATCTTAAAGAATTCGAGGCCGCCATCGCCCCGCTGTATACCAACAACGACCTGGGCCTTTCCCCCGGTCTCAAAGACAGACTGTTCAAAGAACTCGGCCTTTAGGCCGCTGAAACATCCCGGCGCCTGACGCCGGGATGTTTTTTGCGGGACGACGGGCGGGGGACGTTCAAACACGGTTTCCTGCCGTCCTTCGTTTTAACTGTTTCATCAATTTTTATTCGCAGTGGGGTCTGCTCCCCGCCGCTTGCGGCGGGGAGGTTCGTTTATTAATTTTGTCTGGCGGAGATTTCCCCGCCGAATCCTGTTTATGGGGGAATTATGAAAAAATTATACCGGCTTCTTTGCAAGGCCGAGGTAATAGTTTGCGGGACAGGCTTCATATTTCTTGTGGCGTTTGTTTTCATGTCCGCAATCCTGCGTTTTTTCCGCGTGTCTATGGCATGGAACATAGACATAGCGATGCTGCTGCTCGCGTGGACGGCGTTTTTGGGCGCCGATATAGCGTGGCGCAGCGGGCAGCTTGTCGGTATCGATCTGGTAACCCGCAACCTTCCGCGCTTTCTTCAAAAAATAGTCGAAATTCTGTTGTACGTAATCATATTCTGCGCGTTGATTTTAATAGTCGGTTCAGGCATAAAACTTGCCGTCGCAGAGCGCCTGCGGACATACCAGTCGATTCCGGTACCGTACTCGATGGTGACACTCAGCCTCGTTGCCGCGGCGCTGTCTATGCTGCTGTCGACGATCCTGAAGATACGCCGCGCTATAATCAGGTTTAACGAAAAGGAGGCGGCAAAATGACGACGTTGCTTGTTTGCTTTGTCGCTTTTCTGGTTCTGGGTATGCCGATAGCCTTCGTGATAGGGCTTGCCGGTTTTGCTTACTTCGCGTCCGTGCCTTTTCTTAACTTTCAGACCGCCACGCAGATGATAACCGCGCAGAGCCAGTCCTTCGCGTTCCTGGCCGTGCCGTTTTTCATCTTTGCCGGTAACTTAATGAACGTATCCGGCATCACGGACAGGCTTTTGAGCCTGGCGCGGCTGTTGACGCGCCGGATGTACGGCGGGACGGCCCAGATAAGCGTCGTGATGAGTACGCTGATGGGCGGCGTTTCCGGTTCCGCGACGGCGGACGCCGCGATGGAAACCCGCATCCTGGGTCCGGAGATGATGCGGATAGGCTACAAGAAAGGCTATATCTGCGCGGTGAACTGCGTTACGGCCCTTATCACAGCCACGATACCGCCAAGCCTGGGCCTTATCATATTCGGCTTTGTCGGCGAGGTGTCGATAGGGCGTCTATTTGCCGCCGGCCTAATTCCCGGCCTCATGATGATGGTTTTCCTGATGACTACCACGTCGATCACGTCCCGGGTCTACAAGTACGATCCGCCGCGCAGGGACGCGCCTCCCCTGAGCTTCAAAGAAGTCCTCGACAACCTGAAAGAATCCGTCTGGGCGCTGCTTTTCCCGATCATCCTGATCGTCGGAATCCGTTTCGGCGTGTTTACGCCGTCCGAGTCGGGCGCTTTTGCCGTTGTTTACGCGATCATGATAGGCAAATTCGTTTACAAAGAGCTAGGCTGGGAGAACTTCAAGCAGGCTCTGATCACCACGTTAAAGGACAACGGCGCGATCATGCTGATAATAGCGATGTCGGGCCCGTTCAGCTACGCGATAACCTGGGTAAAACTGCCCGTCGCGCTCAGCAACCTGATATTCGGCATCACGACCAACCCGCAGGCCCTCGTCCTTATCATGCTGGGCTTCCTCTTCATAACTGGGATGTTTGTTGACAGCAACGTAAACTTCCTGCTATTAACTCCGATTTTTCTGCCGATGGTAAAGGAGGCGGGCATAGACCCGGTTCACTTCGGCGTGTTGATGGCGACAATCGTTACGCTGGGCGTGATGACGCCGCCGATAGGATCGGCTCTGTACACCGTATGCGGCATAATAGACTGCCCGCCGGAGGAGTACACCTGGTATTCGCTGCCTTTCATGGCGGCGGTGCTGGTGGAAATGGCTATCCTGGTGTTCCTGCCGGATGTCGTGCTTTGGATACCAAATATGGTTTTTGGTAAATGAGCCTTTCTACCGGAAACCCTGTTTCCGGTAGAACCCCAGGCTTTCGAAAAAGCGGACTTTGGCCCGCTTTTTTTATTCGCAGCGGGGTCCGCTTGGGGTTAAGAAGGCGCTAGAACGTCAGGCACAAACCGCATAGCGGTTTGCTGTTGCGGGTTGTGCCGGCGGCGCAATCAACACGCGGACGCTTGACGCTGTTTTGCGGCGGGAGGTTCATTTGAAGGATTTTGTTTATGGTAATGGATGAAAAAATCACAAAAAAGATTGAAGACGCGGCGCTTGTCGCCGTGATCGTGGTAGATGACGCGGAGGACGCGGTTCCGCTGGCAAAGGCCCTGCTGCGCGGCGGGCTTAGCGTGGTCGAGCTGACGCTCCGCACCACGGCGGCCTTTGACGCGCTGTCTAACATAAAAACCGGCGCGCCGGAACTTACCGTCGGCATAGGAACGATCCTTATGCCGAGGCAGGTTGCGGAGGCAAAAAACCTGGGCGCGGCCTTTGGCGTCGCGCCCGGCTACAACCCGTCCGTTGTGGAGTTCGCGAAAAAGAACGGCTTTCCGTACGCGCCGGGCGTGAGTACCGCCTCGGAAATAGAGGCCGCCTACGCGCACGGATGCGGGACGCTGAAGTTTTTCCCCGCCGAAAGCTTGGGCGGGCTTTCCTACCTGAAAAACGTGAACGCGCCGTATGCCCACCTCGGCATACGCTACATACCGCTCGGTGGCGTCAGCGCCGGAAACCTCGCGGCCTACCTGGAAAACGAGGCGGTGCTGGCCGTCGGCGGTTCATGGCTCGCGCCGCGCGGCCTGATAAAAGAAAAGAACTGGGACAGGATCAGCAAAAACTGCGAGGACGCTATGCGTATCGTCCGTGAAGTGAGGGGGAATTGAATGGCAAAGCTAGTTACGTTTGGGGAGATCATGATGCGCCTGCAAACAAAGCCGGGCAGACGCTTCCGGCAGAGTCTGCCGGGCGACATGGAAGTAATATTCGGCGGCGCGGAAGCCAACGTGGCGGCTTCGTTTGCTCTGCTCGGCGCTTCGGCGTCATTCGTTACGGCCCTGCCGGAAACCTCGATAGCGGACGCCTGCCTGGGCAGTCTGCGGGCGCTGGGCGTAGACGTTTCCGGCGTCGTGCGCAGCAAGAAGGGGCGGCTCGGCATTTACTTCGCGGAAGCGGGCGCGAACCAGCGCCCCAGCAACGTGATATACGACCGCGACTATTCCTCGGTTTCCATGGAAAACCCGGCGAGCTATAAGTGGGGGCGGCTCTTCAGGGGCGCGGACTGGTTTCACACGACGGGAATCACCCCGGCCCTGTCAAAAATCGCGGCGCGGGCCGCCCTGTCCGCGGCGAAGAAGGCGAAAAAGGCCGGCCTCACAGTGTCCTGCGACCTTAACTTCCGCAAAAAACTCTGGCGCTGGAAAACCGGAATGCCGCCCAACGCCCTGGCATGCCGCATAATGGGCGAACTGTTGAACTATGTTGACGTGCTTATCGCCAACGAGGAGGATGTTGGGGATGTCCTGGGCATAAAGGACGACAGCCTGGACACGGCGGGCGGAACCCTCGACGTGAGCAAGTATCCGGGCATCGCCGCCCAGGTGGCGCGGAAGTTTCCGAACATCAAGAAAATCGCGTTCACGCTCCGCGAGAGCGTCTCGGCGACACACAACAACTGGGGCTGCATGCTTTACGACACGGCGAGCGCCGCCGTACACTTTGCCCCGCAGTCGAACGGCACGTACAGCCCCTACCGGATAACGGACATCGTAGACCGGATAGGCGGTGGCGATTCGTTTGGCGCGGCCCTGATCTACGCCCTGCTGGACGGGGAACTCAAACAGTCCGACGAGAAAGCCGCCTCCTTCGCCGCCGCAGCCTCGTGCCTGTGCCACTCGATCTACGGCGACTTTAACTATTCAACAAAGGACGAAGTCCTGTCCCTGATGGGGGGCAGCACATCGGGCCGCATCGTGCGCTAGCCGAGCCCCGACGGACGCGCTCCCCCGGCCCGTGGGTCTAAACTTGACCCATAAAAATTTTACCTGACGAAAAGCCCCCCGCCGCTCCGCCGGAAAGGTGTCTCCGGTTCGGCTTCTTTACGTTTTTTCTCCGTATGTTAAAGCAAAACGCGGGTTAACCACCAATTATATTTACATGAGACATTTAAGAATGCTGAAACAGGGCGTGTGGTACGAAATCAGTACCAGCGTCAACAACC
>JAISLM010000147.1 GCA_031290855.1 Spirochaetaceae bacterium | reverse complement strand
CGTCAACAGTAACAGCGGAAGCGGTACAACAGTAGTCCAAAGAACAAGTATGTGGGCCGAAGCCATGAAAGGTCCAAGTGATGCGCAAGTACAAGCACAACAGGAGATAGACCGGGCTGACCGGGCTGAAAAAGAAGAAATTCAAAATATGCGTTTTGACGGTTCGGCAGATGACATTGCGGCAGATTTAAACAAGTTGTTTACAAAATATAACGGGATACCCTCAGGGCTGGCCGGGCTGAGTGCTTTTGCCGCTGGAAAAAACCAGGGAGCGGCAATTCTGGAGAAAATAGAATTTGGCATTATGAAACTACGAAAAGTAGATTCAGATGCTGCCGATTTTTTTCAAAAGAAATTTGACGGATTAACGCAGAAAAAGAAAGGATTTTTTGGTCTTGGCAAAAAATGAACCTTTTACGCGGCGGATATGACAAGACCGTGTCCGCCGTCATTTTCAAAAATATCGGAGTAAAATATGCGTGAGACTTGTGAAAAACTGGCGGATGATTTTATTGCCGTATGCCGCATTGCCGGGATTGATCTGAAACGGCAGGATATTGTCATAGAAAACCTTGGCCCCGGAGAGGAACACCGGAAACTCCGTGATTTACCGAAAGGCAAGATGGCTGTCTATGTTTTTGAAAAAGCCCCCGAAACAATACTGAAAACGGGTAAAGTGTACAAAAATTCGCCCTCCCGTTACAAATACCATCACTACAATCCCGCAAGTTCAAACAGTAACCTTGCTTCTTCGCTGTTGAACGACAGCAAATACAACAAAAAATTTGATGACTCGAATACCGGCGAATGGATTAAAGACAACACGCGCCGGATTAATTTTATTATACCCGCTTCAAAGGGTGTTTTTACGCTTAACCTGTTTGAGGCGTTTTTGCACGCGAAATTGCAGCCAAGATACGAAGGATTTGAAAACCAAAGATAAGGAGATAGATTATGGCTTTTTGTTTAAACTGTGGAACACAATTACAGGATGGCGCAAAGTTTTGCCCGTCCTGCGGTACTCCTGCGGGCGGAGCGGCGCCTGCGCAGCCGAAACCAGCGGTAGAGAAGGTGGGCAACATTCGTAAATGCCCAGCCTGCGGCGCGGAAGTACCGTCCATGACGGCAAAGTGCCCTGAATGCGGCCACGAGTTTAGCGGTATGGAGACCGCAGGCAGCATAAAAGAATTTTTCAGCCAGATAATGGAAATTGATGCCCGTCCGCGGCCTTCCAAACAACGGGATAATACCTTCAAAATCAAAGCCGGTCTGTTTTTGGGCCTTGTTGGGATTTTAGCTGTCGTCGGAATGTTCTGGGAGTCTGAGTCAGGACTTGAAACGGAACAAATTGCCGCCGGCATCGCCGGTGTTGTTATTTTTGGTTTGATTTTATTTCGTCCAAAAGCTCATTTCACCGAGGATGACAACAGCAAAAAGACCCTGATCGAAAACTTCCCCATTCCCAACTCGAAGGAAGACATCATGGAATTTCTGATTCTGGCTTCCAGTAAAATCGCCCCGGCAAGCGGTTTTTCAAGCGCGGCGTTACTGCAAAAGGAATGGAACAAAATTTGGGCGATAAAATGCAGACAGGTATATACAAAGGCGGATATTGCCCTGGCCGGAGACGAAAAATCCCTGTCCACGATAAATGGCATCCGCGGAAAAATCGAAAAATCCCTGCGGCAAGCACAAAAACAATCGCTCATGATCAATACGGCAGCAGCAGCAGCCGTTATTGCCCTTGGCATGCTCCTGCTTATAAATACCTCCAGCGTGTTCGTAAAAATTCCCGAGTCCAGGACATGGGAGACGGATAAAATTGAACTGGACGGTGTTTTTCTAAAGCATTTCAAGGTTGTGGGAGACGGAGTAACACTTACCCCCGATCTTGATCTATCTATAGAAGATTATTCTCCGAAAATAATCCTAACAATGGCGGTGGAATGTATAAGCCCCTTCGCACCCGAATTTGAAAAAAAACTTGCGGAAGTCAGAAATTCGAAAGGGTGGAAAGAGACGGACCAATGTACTTATACGCAGCTTTTTTCTCGTTTTTTGATTAATCAAAACAATGATTCGACAAAAATTTCAGAGAATGATATTTCTTCAATGGCTGATATGGAAACCGGGGATATAAAAACATTGAGGCTGATTTTCGGAGTGGGTGATTTTTATCGTAATTCAAAGGAGCGCGAAAAGAAAGAAGCTGTGGTAAAACTGATGGAGCAACCCTCGCTTATTATTAAGTCAGCTGTGCAGTACCAGATTACCAACCGAACAAAAGACGCAGCCGAGGGGACATCGCATAATACTTGGCAATTAGTCGAATTTTAAAGGAGTAACCAATGGCCCTATTCGGAAAAAAGAACGAAGGCGGCTTGATGGATGTCATCCGCTGCGACGAGGAATCGTATCTGATATGGAAGTGGCGGCCCGCGGGCGCGGACGCCAACGCAAGCAAGAAAGAAAACGCGATACGCTGGGGGTCGAGCCTCCGCGTAAAAGACGGCGAGGCGGCGGTGTTCGTCTACAGGCAGAAGGACGGGGCGGCGCAGGACTTTATCGAAGGCCCCTTTGACGATACGATAAAGACGGCGAACTTTCCCGTGCTGTCCTCGATTGTCGGCGCGGCCTTCGGCGGCGGCTCGCCGTTCCAGGCGGAACTGTACTTCATCAACCTTGCCGGAATCATCCAGGTCAAATTCGGCGTGCCGTATTTCGACGTGTTCGATCCGCGTTTCCTCGATTTCGCCGTCCCCGTTGCCGTGCGCGGCACCATCAGCTTCCGCATCGCCGATTACCGGGCGTTTATCAAACTACACCGGCTTATCAACTTTGACATGGAAGCGTTCAAGGCACAGATACAGGACGCGGTAAAAAAGTACGTCAAGGGCGTTGTTACGAACATCCCGCAGGAAAACGGCATACCGGTCATGCAGCTTGAGCGCAAGCTCCTGCAAATCAATGACATTGTGGAACAGCATCTAAAGCCGCGCCTCCTTTCTGATTTCGGCGTTGCGGTGTCCGCCTGCGACATAGGCGCGATAGAAGCGGACAGGGAAAGTGAGGGCTACCGCTCGCTTATGGCGGTAACGAAGGACATTAGTTCCGACACGACCCGTGCCCAGGCGGGAGTGAACATCAAAAACATGGAGGATATGCAGGCGATAAACGCGGAAAACATGCAGGCAACGCTGGCGGCCCAGCGGGAGGAGGCTCAGCACACCCAGCGTATGCAAACCGATGCGGCGAACTTCGCCGTGCATCAGTTAAATCAGCAGACAAAGGTCGGCGTTGCCGGGGCTGAGGCTCTGGGACAGATGGGCGCGGGCGGCACGATGGGGATGGGCGGCGGTGGAAACATGAACCCCGGCGCGATGATGGCGGGCATGGCCGTGGGCGGCGCTGTAGGCCAACAAATGGCGGGCATGATGGGAGGCATGATGCAGGTATGCAGCAGCCGAGTATGCCCGGCGCTCCGCCCGCTCCGGGGATGGTTCCGCCGCCTCCGCCTGTCGTACAATACAACGTCGCGGTGAACGGACAGACAACCGGCCCCTTCGATCTGAATACTCTCGCGCAGATGGCGGCGGGCGGACAGTTCACCGCGCAGAGCATGGTTTGGAAACAGGGAATGTCCGGCTGGGCCGCCGCCGGCTCTGTCGCGGAGCTTGCGCCGGTGTTTAACGCCGTGCCGCCGCCCGCGTCATAGTCATGTATGGAAGGGTGTTTTATGTACGATGAACACAGTTTCTATTCGATAGATCGGCTTGTCGAATTCGGTATGGGGATGGCCATCGCGCAGCAGATGGTTCAGTCGATGAATCAGTCGATGCAAAGTATGCGCATTCCCGGCGCGGGCAACCCGATGCCCGCGCCGGCCCGCGTCTATTATGCCGTGCTGGAGGGCAAACAAGCAGGGCCTTTCAGCGAGACGGAGCTTGTACGTCTCATAAACGACAAAAAGCTGTCCAAAGAAACGTATATCTGGTATCCGGGACTTCCCGGTTGGAAAACGGCGGAAAACATCCCGGAAATTTTACGGCTTGTGGTATTAACGCCGCCCGCCATAGGAGGCTGACATGAAAGTAAATCCTGTATTGCTGGTAATCGCCGCCGCCATCGTCGCGCTTGCCGCCTTTGGCTTTTTCACGGGGAACGAGAACGAGACATACCGCTGGCTCATCACCACCGGTTCCGCTCTTTCCTTCTTCGCAACCCTCGGCGGGCTCCTGGCTTTTCAGTCGGGCGGAGGGGGTACTTCCGTCAACATTAAAGTGGTATCGGCGCTGTTTTTTATCGTGTTGTTGATAGAGCATCTGGTTTTCAGTTTCACGGTGATAAGGCTAACGCCCTATGTCATTATTACCGGCCTTCTGTTGCTGGTGTACGTGCTGATATGTTATGTACTCACACAGGCGCTTAAAAAGCAATGAATAGCGACCACTTTACCGCATGAATTGAGAGAACACGCCTGCTTGACTAAATTTGAATTTGGGACGATACTGAAGAAACCATGAAAACGATGTTATCGCCCGAATTTACCTTTTTTTCAAAACCCTGTGATCGCGGTCATAATAAAGACACAAACGATTCGGGAGGCGCCGTCTAAGTGCATGAATACATACGTATGGTGTATTTTAATGAGGCGGCAACCCCAAAGGGCAGCCGCCTTTTTTTATGCCCCCAATGGAAGCAGGCCGGACAGGAGGAAAGGAGCCAAAGATGAAAGTCATTAAAACGGTTAATTGGGCGGAAAGTGAAAAGTACCTTGACGCCTGGGATATGAATATTGATGAAACAGAACGTAATCAGCTCTATAACGCAATTGAGGAATGCGTCAGGGAGTATTGCCGGGATAA
>JAISLM010000146.1 GCA_031290855.1 Spirochaetaceae bacterium | reverse complement strand
CGGGAACCATCGCCGGGCCTATGTGAGAAGAAAATACGATGTTCATAACGATGGAACCTCTTATCACGGAACTATTCTACAGGAAAGCGGGATTTCCCGCAAGCGAAAAAAGCGGTTTCCCCATAAAAAAACCGTTTTTGGACATGACCATTTTTGTCGTATTTTGTCAATGAAGACGGCAGCTCGTTTTTTTTAATATCCTTCTAATGGTTTCGTGAGACACTTCCTTCGTATGGGTATTTTCCAGGGTTGCCCATGTGTCCCGTATCAGTCTCAGCGTCCAGCGTTTATATCCATCGGGAACCGGCCCGCGTACCAAGGTGATAAGCCGTGTCTCGTCCTCACCCTGTATGGAGCGCGGCCGGTGTCCCCGGGGCTTTCCTTCGAGGGTTACCTCAAATCCTTCTTCCGAAAACCGCTGCCGTAACTCCTCAATCCCCCGCCGGTGCATCCCGGTCTGTTCCGCTATCACCTCATCGATGTACCCCCGGCCGGCAAGCAACAGAGCCTGTGCCCGTTTCCTTTTTTCCGCGCTGTGTTTACCCCGCTTGATCACAGCCTTGAGCCGGTCCTTCTCTTTGTCGGTCAGGGTTACCAAATATTTTTTCGCCGCCATAGCCGCCTCCGATATGATCCACCGATATGATCCATAGATTAAAAATACTATCATATCTTACGCACTTTTTTAATAGAGGAGCCAGTTCCAAAAACTGAAGTTTTGGAACAGCTTCAGAGACTAATGCCGGCATTCTGTCTAAATCACTCACCCTGGGCGCGGGATTCGGGATTAGGGTACGCGCGCCGTACCGGCGTAATGAGCCTCCACGCCGCAAGCGGCGAGGTATTAAACCAGACTTTCGAATAAATATCCGTATTTTATCCATATCATATCCATAGTGCACTTGCATCATACCCGGAACGTATCCACAAAGTTTTTGTTGACAAATCAAAATTCCGGCTATAGAATGGCCGAACTGATAACACAGTTAATCAATTTTTTTAAGGAGAGTAGTATGGCAAAGTATGATGAAAGCATGACCTTGCAGCAGGTTCTGGACGATCCCGAAATGAAGGCGGTCGTATTGAAACACATGCCTACCGTCGAACAAAACCCAATGATTGGCGTCGTAAAAAAGAAAAACATCGCCCAGATTAGAAAACTAATTCCCAACAAGGATATGCAGGGGCTTCTGGACAAAATCATCGAGGATCTAAAAGCACTATAAACCCGGCCGCAAAGCCGGCGGTTCCCCAAACCAATGACACAAGGAGGTTTACCATGTCATCGGAAGTACCAAAAATCTCGTCAAAAGATCTGCTTGCGAAAATGCAAATGCAGTACTATGTCGAGCTTAACAAAGCCAAATATGATAAAAAAATTATCGCATGGGCTTCATCAATCGTTCCCCAGGAATTTATGGAGGCAATGGACATAGCCGTTGCTTACCCGGAAAACCACGCGGCGGCGATCTCGGCGCGCAAAGGTTCCCTGCGTTACATCGACTATGCCGACAAAATGGGCTATTCCCCGGACATCTGTTCCTACGCCAGGATCAACTTGGCCTACGCGGAAATGGAAACGGACGAAATCCCCGGCCTGCCCAAACCGAATTTTGTCGTGTGTACGAACAATATCTGCAACGTGCTGGTCAAGTGGTACGAATCGCTTGCGCATCAGTTCAAGGTTCCGTTCTTCCTTATCGACGTACCGTTTAACTATGAAAGCACCGGCGTTGACGAGGAGACGATCCGCTTTACCGGGCTTTTGCCGCGGGAAAGACTGGATTACATCAAGGAACAGTTCAAGGAATTTACCGCCTTTCTTGAAAAAATCTGCGGTAAAAAATTCAACGAGGAAAAATTCAAAAAGGTTATGGAAATCTCGAATCGCGTGGCAAAGGCCTGGAGCAGGGCAATGGACTACGCCGCCGCCGTCCCCTCTCCCATGGACGGTTTCCAGATGTTCAATTACATGATGATGATGGTCTGTATGCGCGGAAGGGAAGAAACCGCCCAACTCTACGATCTTATCGCCGAGGAAATGGAACAAAACATCAAAGACGGAAAAAGCCACTTCCCGATGATGCAGCAGTACCGCGTTATGTGGGACGGCATCGCGTGCTGGCCATACCTCAAGCATAACTACACAACGATGCTTTCCGAAGGCATGGTTATTGTCGGGTCCACCTATCCCAAGGCTTGGGAACTGGTCTACGAACCGGGAAACATGGATCAAATGGCCAACATCTACGCCGGTATCGGAAACAACCGCACCATGGAAGATCAGGTGGTGGCGCGTTCCGCCATACAGCGTCACTGTAAATGCGACGGTGTTGTCTACCACATGAACAGAAGCTGCAAGATCATGGACATGATGCAGCCGGAGATGCGCCGCCAGATAGTGGAGGAAACCAACATACCGTTTGTTTCCTTTGACGGGGATCAGAGCGATCCGAAAAACTTTTCCGAAGCTCAGTTCGAGACGAGGATTCAGGCGCTGGTTGAAAACATCGACGCCCGGCGCGAGGAGGCGGAATAATGGGACGCGTACAGGAAATTCTTGAAACAATGACGGCCACAACCGCCAATATCGCCGGGGTCGTGGAAAAACAAAAACAAAGCGGGAAAAAGATAGTCGGCGTTCTTCCGGTATACGCCCCCGAAGCGCTGGTACACGCGGCAGGCATGTTCCCGGCAGGCTGCTGGGGCGGCGTTACGACGATCTCCAGGGCGGCCAAATACCTGCCGCCTTTCGCGTGTACAATTATGCAGGGTGTCATGGAATTCGCCGAAAGCGGCGTATACAAAAACCTTGACGCCTTCCTTGTCCCCGCGCCCTGCGACACGCTCAAGGCGATTTCACAGAACCTTATTTATGCCTGTAAAGACAAAAAGGTTATCATCATTTCCTATCCGCAGAACAACAAAATGGAATGTGCGGTAAGTTACACAAAAACCGAACTCGCCAAGGTTCGGGCGAAGCTTGAGGAACTGTGCGGGCAAAAAATTCCCGACGCGAAAATCAACGAAAGCCTTGACATCTACAATGCCCACAGCGCGGCGATGATGGAATTCTTTAAAATCGTTTCGGCAAAGCCCGGCATCGTTTCCGCGGTTCAACGCCACGCGCTGGTAAAGGCCGGTTACTTCATGCTCAAGGAAGAACACACCAGGCTTGTAAGCGATCTGAACAAGCTCCTTGCGGAAGCGCCCGCGCCCAGTTGGAAGGGAAAAAAGATCGTCCTTGCCGGCATCATGGCCGAGCCCAACAATGTACTCGAACTGTTCGACGAATTCAAACTGGCCGTCGCCGCGGACGAACTTGCCCAGGAAACCAGGCAGTTCCGCACGCCCTTTCCCCAGGGAAACGATCCGATGGAACGGATGGCCCGCCAGTGGCAGAATATCGAATGTTGTTCTGTCGTGCTTGACGCCGAAAAGAAACGGGCGAAGCATATCGCGGACATGGCCGTGGAAAACAAGGCGGACGGGATCATTTACTGTCAGATGAAGTTCTGCGATCCCGAGGAATTCGATTTCCCCTCCGTCGCCGAAGCGTGTAAAAACAGGAATATTCCTCTGCTGAACCTTGAAATTGATCAGCTGAGTGAATCCACCGGCCAGGCCCGAACCCGTATCCAGGCGTTCAGCGAACAGATCGGCGCGTAAGGCGGGAGGAGAAAAAGTATGAGCAAATATGATTCTGAATACAAACAAAAACTGACAACGGCGGCGGAAGCGGTCAAGGTCGTACAAGACAACGACATGATAATGTATTCGCCCTTTTGCCTAAAAACGCCGCTTCTGGACGAAGCGCTGGCGTTTCGCCGGGACGAACTGCACAACGTAACCCTTCTCTACATTACGCTGACCTACATGCCGGAAGTAATGAAATCCGATCCTAAGGGTAAAACGTTCGGGTTCATCGACGCCAGTTTTAGCGCGGCGACCAGGGCTTTTCAGCGAATGGAAATTCCGGTAACCCCGATGCCGAGCCTGTACCACGAAGCCGGCCGGGTGTTTCTTGCCGGCGTGAGAAACTACGACATACTCTTTTTGGCGGCGCGGCCCATGGACGAGGAAGGGTACTTCAATATGGGCCCCCAAAGTTCCTGCACGGTCGATCTGATCGAGGCTAAAGGCGGCTTCAAAAAGAACCTGAAGGTCATCGTCGAAGTCAACGACAAGATCCCCCATATCCACGGCGACAACAAGGTACATATCTCCCAGGTACACAGCATTGTCGAAAACCCCGACGGCAAAAAGCTCAACACGATTCCCGAAGTCGAGGCGACCGATATTGACAAAAAGATCGCGCAGATCATCATGAATGAAATGGTTGACGGCGCGTGTCTCCAGCTTGGTATAGGCGGCATGCCCAACTATGTGGGAAAGATGCTTGTCGAAAGCGACTTCAA
This sequence comes from Spirochaetaceae bacterium, assembly GCA_031290855.1. Taxonomy (GTDB): domain Bacteria; phylum Spirochaetota; class Spirochaetia; order Treponematales; family Breznakiellaceae; genus JAIRMY01. Next base: position 6,699 of record JAISLM010000146.1, on the reverse strand, counting down.
GGACCTTGGCTGTCATTCGGAAATGTTTGTTGACGCCTACATGCTGCTGCACAAGTCGGGAAGGCTTACCAACAAAAAGAAACAGATCGATACCGGCAAAAGCGTGTTTACGTTTGCCCTTGGTTCCGAGGCCCTCTACGAATACATGGACAACAACCCGGAGATGAGCTGCAGGAGCGTGTCGTACACGAACAGCCCGCATATCATCGCCCAAAACGACAAGGTATACTCTATCTGTAGTTGTATCGCGGTGGACATTTTCGGCAACGTTTCTTCCGAATCGGTCGGTTACCGGCAGATTTCCGGAACAGGCGGCCAGCTTGACTACCATTTCGCGTCGCTTCATTCCGACGGCGGAAAAGGGTTCGTCTGCATGCCGTCGGCGAAGTTCGACATGATGGGAAACATCAAATCAAACGTGATGTTCAAGTTTGAGGAAGGGACGCAGATCACGGTTCCGGCAAACATGACCAACTATGTCGTTACCGAATACGGCGCGGTAAATCTCAAGTGTGAAAGCCTCTGGGATCGCATCGAAAAGCTGGTAAGCATCGCCCATCCGGCGGTACGTGACGATCTGCTCAACCAGGCAAAGAAGGCGGGCTTGTTTACCCGCAGCAACCGGATTTAGACATTTCTCCCGCGGTCTCCGGCCGCGGGGTCGGGCCGGCGGAACACATGCCGGCCATGATTTTCTCTGGATGTGGTTTCAAAATGTCAGGTTTTGGAACCGCATCAAAGGAGTAGAGCAGCGTGAAATATCACATAAAGAAAGCGGCGGTTATCGGCAGCGGCGTCATGGGCGCCGGAATCGCCGCCCTGATAGCCGATACGGGCATACCGGTCGTATTGCTGGACATTGTCTCCAAAGAATTAAGCGCCGGGGAAAAGGCGCTCGGTATAGGCGCGGACGATCCGGCCCATCTTAACCGTCTTGCCCTTTCCGCCATAGAACGGCTTTTGGCGGACAAAAAAACCCCCGCGCTTTTTCTGCCTTCCATGGCCGGCTACATTACGCCGGGAAATCTTGAAACCAGCCTTGAATTGATCAGGGACTGCGACTGGATCGTGGAAGTCGTGGCGGAAAACCTCGACATAAAACGCGGCCTTTTCCGCAAGCTTGAGCCGTACATCGGCAAAACGGCCGTTGTTTCCACGAATACGTCGGGGCTGCCCGTCTCGCTTATCGCGGAGGAAATGCCTCCCGATCTTCAGCGGCGTTTTTTGGGAACGCATTTTTTCAATCCGCCCCGTTATATGAGGCTTCTTGAGATTATTCCCACGGCCAAAACCGGGGAAGACGTTCTCGATTTTATGCGCGATTTTGCCGGCAATGTTCTGGGCAAGGGCGTTGTAATCGCCAAAGACACTCCGAACTTTATCGGAAACAGAATAGGCTCCGTCGCCGTACCCTATACGTGGAAGGCAATGGAAAAATTCGGCTTTGACGTGGAAAAGGCGGACAGCCTTACCGGCGACCTTATCGGCCGCCCGAGGAGCGCGACCTTCCGTACCGTGGACATGGTAGGCCTTGACGTGCTTTCCCATGTCAACGACAATCTGGCCGAACTTCTCGAAGACCCGGCGGAAAAGGCGATCTTCGTCCTCCCGGCGCTTATCAAAGACATGATAAAGGCGGGCCGGCTGGGTGACAAAACAGACGGCGGTTTTTACAAACGGATCGAGGATGCCGAAGGAAAGCGGCAGAGGTTTGTCTGGGACTACAAAAAAGGCGAATACGTTCCGGTCAAAAAAGAAAAGTCCGATTTTCTGGAAAAAGTCAAAGAAAACAAACGCCTTGGGGAACGCCTGCGCGCATTGGTCTACTCGGATGAGCCGGAAGGCCGTTTTGTCTGGGAAATTACCCGCGACGTGCTGATCTACGCCGCGCTGAAAATGCCCGAAATAGCCCGAAAGTACGAGGATATAGACAACGCGCTTAAGTGGGGTTACAACTGGGATGTGGGACCTTTCGGCATCTGGGATTTGATAGGCTTTGAGGAATCGTCGGCCAAAATGAAAGCCGAAGGCTTTACCCTGCCCGGCTGGATCGAGGAACGGCTCAAAAAAGGGCAAAAATTCTACGAGGCCGATCCCGACCCGAACTCCCCGCAATCGCCGTACCCGGTAATCCGCGAAAATGAACACAGTGTCATACTCGACCTTGGGGACGGCGTCGCGGGCTTTGAACTCCGTTCCCCTGGTTCGGCGCTTACCGCCCAGCTGCGGCATGAGCTGCCCGAGGCCATCGACGAAGTCGAACGGAACAACGATTACACAGGGCTTGTGCTGCTCAACAACCGGAAAAACTTTTCAACCGGCGCGGACCTCAAAGAGATGGTCACGGCTCTTTTCATGGGACAGTTTGACGGGGTCGAGGATCGTATCAAAGAATTCCAGAACGTCAGCATGCGCCTGAAATACGCCAAAAAACCCGTTGTCGCCGCGATACACGGAATGGTGCTGGGCGGCGGCTGTGAATGGTCAATGCACTGCAGCCGTATCGTGGCCCATATTGATTCCTACGTGGGACTTGTTGAAGTCGGCGTGGGACTTCTGCCTTCGGGCGGCGGCCTTAAAGAACTGCTCCAGCGGGGTATGGAACATATCGGCGTTTACGAGTACAAAGACGTGGTTCCCCTTCTCCAGAAATGCCTGACCCAGGTAGCCACGGCAAAAGTCGCGGTGAACGCCTGGGAGGCCGGGGAGATGAACTACCTGCGGCCCACGGACAAGATCGTCATGCGCTACGAAAATCTTGTGCCAAAGGCGAAAGAAGAAGTACTGCTCCTTGCCCGTGAAGGCTACCGGCAGAGGCTTCCCGTCATGACGACGGTATCGGGATCTACCGGCATGGCCGCCGTAAAGGCAGTGTTGATGGGTATGGTGGAAGGCGGGTTCGTGACGGAGTACGACGGCGTTATCGCCGAAAAGATCGGCCGGGTTCTTACCGGCGGGGACGTTCCCGTCAACACCCAGCTAAGCGAGGAAGAACTTCTCGCCCTTGAACGGGAAGGGTTTATGGAACTGATGATGAACGCAAAGACACAGGAACGGATCGCGGGAATGGCAGGCAACGGCCGCCCGGTAAGGAATTAAAGGAGGATTTATGAGCGAAGCCGTATTGGTTGCAATGGGTCGTTCCGCGCTGGGAAAAGCTTCCAGGGGAACGTTGAAGCAGACAAGGCCCGAGGATATCGCCGCGCAGGTACTTGCCGGCGTATTGAAACAGGCGCCGCAGCTTTCCCCGAAAGAGATTGACGACGTTATCCTTGGATGCGCGTTCCCCGAAGCGGAACAGGGCATCAATATCGGGCGCGTCGTCGCCCTGGAGGCGGGCCTTGATGAATGTGTGCCCGGGCAGACGGTTAACCGTTTCTGCTCGTCGGGGCTGCAGTCCATCGCCATCGCCGCGAACAGCATAGCCGCCGGTCAGAACGACATTGTCGCCGCGGGCGGGGTGGAGTCGATGAGCGCAATCCCCATAGGCGGCAATCAGCCGCGCCCGAATCCGTCGATGATGATCGATCATCCCCATGTCTACGATTCGATGGGGATAACCGCGGAAAACGTAGCCGAACGTTACCATATAAGCAGGGAAGATCAGGACGCCTTTGCCCTGGCAAGCCATCAAAAGGCACTTGCCGCGCAAAACGCCGGAAAGTTCAGGGAAGAGATTATCCCCATCATGGCGGACACCGTCACGGCGGATCCGTCGGGCAAAAAAACGGCCTCAAAAGTCCGCTTTGACGCGGACGAAGGAATACGGGCCGATACTTCCATGGAAATCCTGGCGAAACTGCGGCCCAGCTTCAGGGTGAACGGTACGGTAACGGCGGGAAATTCCTCGCAGATGAGCGACGGGGCGGCCTTTGCGGTGCTGATGTCGGCGGAAAAAGCCAAGGCTCTCGGCTGCCGCCCCATAGCCAAACTCGCCGGATTCTCCGTTGCCGGCGTCGCGCCCGAAGTCATGGGGATAGGGCCCCTCTACGTCATACCCAAAGTTCTCAAACGCTGCGGCTATACCCTGAACGACATCGACCTCTTTGAGTTGAACGAGGCGTTTGCCGCCCAGGCCCTCGCCTGCATGCGCAATCTGGGCCTGGACCCCGCCAGGGTCAACGTAAACGGCGGCGCGATTGCCATGGGACATCCCCTCGGCTGCAGCGGCGCCGCGCTGACCGTAAAACTCCTTAGTGAACTGCGCAGAACCGGAAAAAAGCGCGGCGTTGTCAGCATGTGCATAGGCGGCGGCATGGGCGCGGCGGCCGTCTTTGAAATGATCGGATAAAATACGATGGTTTTTTTGGGCGTTGACATCGGTTCATCGGCGACAAAGCTGATCGCCATAGACAAGGACTACAATATCGCCGGCCGCAGCGTCGTTCAGTTGGGAACGGGCACCGCCGGCGTGGAACGGGCCGTACAGCAGTTTTATGAATCAAGCGGCATCAGACGGGACGAGATCGGCTGGATCACGGTTACCGGTTACGGCCGTTCCCAGTTCGGCGAGGCAAACAACCAGATAAGCGAGATATCCTGCCATGCCAGAGGCATGGTGTTCCTCAAACCTTCGGTAAGGACCGTCATCGACATAGGCGGGCAGGATATCAAGGTTATCAAAGTTGACGCCAAAGGCGGAATCGTAAGCTTTACCATGAACGACAAATGCGCGGCGGGAACGGGCCGTTTTATCGACGTTATGAGCAAAGTTCTGGACGTTCCTATTGGGGAATTGGGGGACTACGACGCGAAATCGGACGCGGCCCTGACGATCAGCAATACCTGCACGGTATTCGCCGAATCGGAGGTTATCTCGAAATTATCGTCGGGAAACTCGATTCCCAACATCGTCGCCGGAATCCACCAGTCCGTGGCGCGCCGCGTCGCGGGGCTGGCCTTTCGCAACGGCATGGAAAAAGAAGTGGCGCTCACGGGAGGAGTCGCGCGGAATTCCGGCATGGTACGGGCGTTAAGCAAAGAACTGAAATACGATATCGTTATCCCCGACGATCCCCAGGTAACCGGGGCGCTGGGAGCCGCTATTTTCGCCCGCGAAAAATTTTCCGCCGAAACTACATAAGGCTTTCCCCCACGGGAAGGAACATGTAAATGCTTCCCCTGCCGCTGCCCATCATAACGGCGGCGTTTTCCCCGCGAAGGTACTGCAGGTCTTTTTTTAAAGTTCCCGCCGGAATATCGGGAAAGCCAAGGGCTATATCGGCAAATTTGACCGGCTGGCGTTCCGCTATAAAATCCTGAATCCGCTTTTGCCGGCCGTTAAGGTACGGCCCGGCGGCCTTGTAGGTTTTGTATTTTTTGTCGAGCTTTTCTGTCAGCGTTGTAAGGCCTTCCAGAAAGAAAAACAGCCATTGGCCGATTTTTTCATCTTCCGTTCCCCGTTTCCTTTGTCCCGCCATAATAGCATCGTAATACTCTTTTTTATGCGCCACAATATAATACCCGACAGGAACATATTGAATAAAGCTGTAACCGGATCGCAGCAGGCACAAGGTCGCGAGGAGTTGGGACAATCTACAGTTGCCGTTCTGAAACGGGTGGATGCTCAAAAATTCATAAATGAACAGAGCGATAACCAACAGGGGATGGAGTTTTTGTTCCTCGAATTGCAGATTCGTCCACTGAAAAATCGCGGACATCCCGGTTTCCGTAAGCCGCGGATCGGCGAACACGCTGCCGCCGGAATAGACAGCCCGGCCGGACAGGCTTTTGTAGCCGCCGTAGCGGGTGTCCCTGGCGCTGTGTTTGATCAGTATCTGATGAAGTTCTTCAACATAGTTTTCCGAAAGTTTTATATCCGTATAATTTTTATAGATCAGTTCAAGGGCATCGTAATAACCGATGCTTTGGGGCGCGGCGATTTTCCGCAGTTCCCTGAGGGTTCGATTATCCCGCGTCTTTTCCAGGACGCTCCACTCCCCCCTGTAGCGGTCTATTCCGGCTATCAGCCGCAATATCGCCTGATTTGTCTCAAAACCCAGGTCCAGCTTTTGGTTCGGATGTAAAATATCATTATAACCCATGTTACACCCCCTTTTCTCCGTCAATACAACTGTTTCGTCCGCGGAAGAGGTTCCGCGGCGATCTGTCCTGGACAGAATACCAGCATAACTTTATAGTATCATGATAAACGCCGCCGCGCAACTTTTTTTTCATTCGCGGCGGACTCCGGTGTCCGCAGGCCGGAACGTGAAGCCTGGTCAGGCGGCACGAGTTTATTGAGGCTCACGTTACCACATTGCGCAGCCATTTTCCCGACCTAAGCCGCCAGAGGCCGCAGAACATCTTGAACACATCCTCGCTGCACAGGCACAGGTAGATAAGCCAAACCGGAGCGTGGAAGATGAAGGCCATTATCGCTCCAAAGGGCAGGGAATAACACCACATAAACAACATTTCGAAAAGGACGCAGAAAATCGTGTCGCCGCCGGCGCGGCACACTCCCACAATCACGGTCATGTTAAAAGCCCGGAAAGGATAGGAACAGCACAGTATGATAAACATTACCGATATATAGGAAAGAACATGCTGATTCACATTGAAAACCAGCGGCAAAAGCTTTGAAAGCGGATAAAGCGCCAGCGCGACCGCGCCGGCAAGCAGGGGCGCGAAAATCGTGATCCTGCGGGCGTAGTCCCTGGCGGTATGCTCCGCCTCCTCGCCGATTTTCTTGCCGAT
>JAISLM010000145.1 GCA_031290855.1 Spirochaetaceae bacterium | reverse complement strand
CGCTTGTCCAGCAACCTTTAAAAAACGCGGTTTTGCAAGGCTTTAGCCTGAAAAACCGCAAGAGCCTGGTCCAAAACCGTGCGCTTTAGCGCACAGTCAATTAGTTTTGGAACAGGCTCACTTATTAACGACATACAAAACAAAATACTTTGACAAAACCAAAAAGCGTTGTATAATTATCAAAACTCAAATTACAATAGGAGAGTAAAAATGAAGCTATCAAAGATTATGGCTTTCACATTGGCAGCGCTTTGCGCTATCAGTGTTATGTTCGGAAGTTGCCGCAAAAAAGACGGTGAAGCGGCGCAGGCGGGCGGTGAACAGAAGAAAATTACCATCAAAGTGGGCGATACCTGGAGTTCTACCCATCCGATTGCCCAGGCGCTTGACCAGGTTTTCAAACCGCAGATCGAGTCGAAGACCAACGGCGCGGTTACTGTGGAGGTGTACCACTCCGGTGTGCTCGGCAACGAACAGGCGCTCTGGGACGGCGTACGCAACGGTTCCATAGAGGTGGTCGTGATCGGATCGGTTATGAACACGGAGTATAAGCCGATGCTTATTTCCGACTGGCCTTTCCTGTACAGGGACCTTAACCATGCGAAGGCGGTGTGGACAGGCTCGTTTGCTACGGACTTCCTCAAGGATTTCGACGCATTCTTCCCGCAGGTTCACATGCTGTCTGTCGGCCCGAACAGCGCCCGCACGTTCACCAGCAACAAGAAGCTGACTTCGGTCGATGATTTCAAGGGGCAAAAGTTCCGTATGCCGTCAAACCCGATTCACGTCGGCATCGCCGAAAATCTGGGTGCGAGCGCACAGGTGATCCCGCTGAACGAACTTTTCAACGCTCTCCAAACCGGAGTTGTTGACGGGCAGGATAACGGCATGGTCACGGTACTGAGCGAACACCTCAACGAGGTGCAGAAGTACCTCTACGAGACCAACCACATCGTGGCCACGATGGAAATAGTCGTGAACGCCGGCCTGTATGACGGCCTAAACGCGAATACGAAGAAAATCATTAGCGACGCGGCGAAAGAAGCGGCTTCGTGGGCATGGGACACCTATATCAAGAGTGTCGATGCGGACCGCGATACGATACGGCAGAGCGGCGTTACGGTAACCCCCTGTACCGCCGAGGATCAGGCGCGGATTATCGCCGCGATCAAGCCTCTGCTCGACAAGCTCTATGCCGAAAACAACTGGGCAAAACCGCTTACCGACAAGGTAAAAGCTGTTCAGTAAACATTTCAAAACGCTGTTTTGAAAACAAGCGCCGTATGACCGCTTCCCCAATTAAAACGGGGCCGGTCATACGGCAAAATGTCCGTTCCGGTTGCCCGAAAACAAATCTTGCAGAGCGGCTTCCGGTTGTCCCATAAAAGGTTTGCCCTAAAATTACGGTTTGCGGGCAACCTTATTTTTATTGCCCAAATATAAGGAAGGAAGAGAAAAAGTGAATAAATTTTTAAACGCTTTGTTCAAAGTTGTAGAAATTATGATATCTGTGTTTCTTGCCCTGATGATTACTTTGGTGTTTCTCAACGTAATGGGCCGTTACCTGTTCAATGTCGGTTTCGTGTGGTCGGAAGAAATCTCGCGCCTGTGCTTTATTTTTCTGGTGTACCTCGGTTCCATCGAAGCGATGCGGGACAACCGTCACCTGATGATCGACACCCTTTTGCTGAAAGTCCCCAAGATCGCGCAAACGGTTATTTATACCGTTGTGCAGGTCTGCATCATCTGGCTGATGGTGATCCTGACTCAAGGAAGCTGGGGGCTTGTCATGCAGAACCGGAATAACCGCTGGGTTTCCACCGGTTTCCCGGCCCATATCGTGCATTTTTTTGGCGTAATTTTGGGCGTCGCGATCGCGCTGATCGCGGTCGCTAACCTGGTGCGCCTTTTTGTGTGGAAGACGCCGGTTATGGAACTGATCGCGATCAGGGACGATTCCGGTGAATTGGAAACAGTCGAGTAAGGAGGGAAAATGCCGTTATCAGTATTGGCTATTGTTTTTTTGGCTTCGCTTTTTATTTCTATTATTATCGGCCTCCCAATCGCCTTTTCATTGATATTTTCCGCCGTGGCGACGGCGCTTTTCATGGGAGGCAGCGCGACAAATCCGCAGATCATCGCCCTTCAGTTGATGCAGGGGTCAGACAGCGTTACGCTTATGGCGTTGCCCTTCTTCGTGCTGGCCGGAGAACTGATGAACAAGGGAGGGCTCACCAAGCGCATCATCGATTTCTGCGACATTTTTGTCGGACGGGTCAAGGGCGGACTGGGATATGTTACGATCTTCGCCTGTCTTATGTTCGCAAGCCTTGTCGGGTCGGCGGTCGCCTCGACGGCGGCGCTCGGCGCGATCCTTATCCCGATGATGGTCGACTCCGGCTATAACCGCGCGAAGTCGGCGGGCCTCGTCGCAAGCGCAAACCTCGTCGCGCCGATCATGCCGCCGTCCGTGCCGATGATCATCTACGGCGCGACCGCCAGCGTTTCGATCAACGCGCTTTTCTTGGGCGGCATCGCCCCGGCGATATACCTGACGGCAATCATGTGCTCCGTCTGGTTCTTCGTGTGCCGGAAGGACGGCGTGAAGTCGAACAAGCCCAAGCCCACATTCAAAGAGGCGCTGAAGATATTTCTTGACGGCCTTTGGGCCTTGTTGCTTCCCGTTCTTGTCCTGGTGGGACTGCGCGGCGGCATCTTTACCGCGACCGAGGCGGGCGTGGTAGCCGTCGTCTACGCGCTCATAGTCGGCGTTTTCGTGTACCGGGAGCTCAAGGCGAAGATTCTGTTCAGCGCCCTGATAGCCGGCGCCAAAATGTCCGCCGTGGTCATGTTCCTTGCCGCAACAGCACAGGTGGCCGCATATATGCTGACGATTTCCCGCATCCCGCAGGTTATAACGGAGTCCCTGGCGCCCCTCGTAGCCCATCCGATGCTGCTCAACATAGTGTTGCAGATTATTATCATCCTGATGGGTACCTGTGTAGACGTAGTGCCGACCATTCTTATCATGACGCCGATCATGTTGCCCCTGCTTAAAGCCGCGCATATCGACCTCGTGTACTTCGGCATCGTGTTTACGCTGGCCAACGTCCTGGGTCTGACATCACCGCCGGTGGGGCCGGTGCTGAACGTCGCCTGCGCGACCGGAAAGGTGAAGATGGAAGAACTTTTGTCGCCGGTCATACCGTACTACATCTTCCAGACGATTCTTGTTTTCCTTTTGATATTCTTTCCTGAGATTGTAACCGTGCCGCTCAGGTGGTTTGCCGGCTACAACGTGCCGCCTATGGACAACGTTGTCCAATGGATAATGAGATTCAGCGGCAAATAAGCCTTACGTAAAACCGCCGCGTCTACTAACAAGGGCGGCCCCGTAACCAGCGTTCCGGGGCCGTTTTTTTGTACGGGTACCGGGGAGAAGCGCTCCGCTTTGGGCTAAACTTGACCCATAAAAATTTTACCTGACGAAAAGCCCCCCGCCGCTCCGCCGGAAGGTCGAAGGTACTTTCCGGTTCGGCTTCTTTCCGTTTTTTCTCCGCCTGTTAAAGCAAAACGCGGGTTAACCACCAATTATATTTACATGAGACATTTGAGAATGCTGAAACAGGGCGTGTGGTACCAAATCAGTACCCGCGTCAACAACCGGGAACCCCTGTTCCGAGGGGGGCGGGCCCTGGCGCTGTTCGACCGGGTGTTCCGGGAGACCGCGCACAGGTTTGCCTTCGCGGTCCGGGGCTTAAGTCTTGCCGGTGACCGGCTGGCCTTTTACATAAGGCCCGCGGACGGGTTCGAGCTGCCCGCGATAATGGACTTGTTCGATAACCCGGGCGGCATAATCCGCCCGGCGAACCGCGGCAGCCGCCATTTCCTCTCCAAACCGAACCGGCCCAGGGGGATACCTCTGCCCTGAAATCTGAATTGCGGGTCAAGTTTAGCGCTTTGGGCCGGGGTTTTAGTGGAAAAGCAGTTGGCGCAGCCTTTGGCCCCGCTGCCTGGGGCTGACAAGGCAGTAAAAGCCTCCTCCAGCCCCTGGGGATGTACACTGCGGCGGCAGAATAAGCCCGGGGGCGTTGCGGGGGGGGGGGGGGGGGGGGAAGCCCGCAGTCGGGTGACGGGGGAAGGAGGCCGGGGGGAACTTTCCCCCTCCCCCGCAAAAACCAAAGACCAACTCACATCAAGCGCCGCCCTCTTCGAAGTACGCTTTGGCATTGGCAAACGATATGTCGCTTACCAGTCCGCTCAGAAGTTCCCAGTCGTTGGGAACTTCGCCGTTCTCCGCCCAGCCGCCGACGATGTTGCAGAGTATGCGCCGGAAGTACTCGTGGCGCGGGTACGAGAGAAAACTCCGCGAGTCGGTCAGCATCCCGACGAAGCGGGAGAGCAGGCCGGTACCGGCTAGGGTTTTCATCTGCTGTTCCATGCCGTCCCTGCTGTCGAGGAACCACCACGCCGAACCGAGCTGCATCTTGCCCGGTATCTCCGACTGGAACGAGCCCATTATCGTGGCGAGCGGGAAGTAATCTTTCGGGTTTAGGCTGTACAGGATCGTTTTGGGCAGGCCGCCGCGCCGGTTCATCGTATCCAGAAGGCGCGAGAGCTTTTCCGCCGCCGGGTGGTCGTGGATCACGTCGAAGCCGGTGTTGATGCCGAGCCGCGCCAGCGCCTCGCTGTTGATCGAGCGCAGGGCGCTCATGTGAAGCTGCATAGCCCAGCCGCGTCGCTTGTACTCTCCGGCGAGGAAACAGAGCATGAAGGACTTGTACAACTCCGCCTCCCGCCTGTCCGCGATACCGCCCGACATCACCTTGTCGAAAACCGTGCCGGCATCCTTTTTCCAGACCGTGTCCGTGCTGCCGTCCGACGCCGGCTCGAAAGGCACGTACTCCAGATCGTGGTCGCTCGCGCGGCAGCCGTGCTTGTCGAAGAAGTCCAAACGGTCAGCAAGCGCCGTCATCATCCCGCCGAGGGAGTCGATATGCCTGTCCGCCGCCTTTCCCAACTCCGCCGCGTACGCGACGAAACCCGGCTTGCCGATCTCAAGCGCCTTGTCCGGTCTGAACGAAGGCAGCACCTTCGTTTTGATCCTGTCCGCGTCCGCTACCTTTTCGTGGTACACGAGACTGTCGACAGGATCGTCCGTAGTGCCCAGCGCGTACACCCTGAACTTGTTGAAAATACCGGCCACCGAAAGCTCCGTGTCGTTTTGCAGCCTGCCGTTAGCCTCCCTCCAGATATTCGGGGCACTCTTGCCGTCAAGCGGGGTGTCGATACCGAAGTAGCGCTGCAACTCCAGGTGCGTCCAGTGGTAGAGCGGGTTCCCCAGAAGCCGGGGCACCGTCAGCGCCCACGCGAGAAACTTGTCGTAAGGCTCCGCATCCCCCGTAATCAGCCGCTCGTCTACCCCGTTTGCCCGCATAGCCCGCCACTTGTAGTGGTCGCCCGCGAGCCAGACCTCCGCGAGGTTGTCGTAGCGGCGATTTTCCGCGATCTCCTGCGGCAAAAGGTGGCAGTGATAGTCAAAAATAGGCTGTAAAGCCGCCGCCTCGTGGTAAAGCCGCTTAGCCGTATCCGTCTCCAGCAAAAAATCCTTATCTATAAACTTTTTCATACCGCAATCTCCTTGAGCCACAGTATATTATTTCCCGCGATATTTTAAGGAGGCCCCCTATCGGCGGTGTTTTTTACGCTTTAGCGCTGTTAATGAGCCCTTGCGCGGCAAGCGCGAAGCTAAGGTTCGCCTGGGTATTAAACCAGACTTTGCGAATCAAGCTCCCCGCCGCTTGCGGCAGGCAGTCTTCTCATTGTTACTCTCCTTGCTGATGAATAGTTGACGCATCGGTGTCAGTCACTTACCGGGCGGCGGTAAGAGATGGTTTTCGCATGGATACCTCCTGAAAATGGTGACTTACACCGTTTCTTCCTAACATTAATTATTGTCTGTCCACAAAGCCTGTTACTTTGCGGACAGACATTGCATTTTCTCGCCTAAAGGCTGCGAAAATGCGTTTTTCAAGGAAGTTTGTCCATAATGTGTCTACACTATGGACAAACACTAATTATTCGCGGGGCTCACTTTACAAAGAATAGTTCTGTTACGGGGAGGCGGCGTCCAGCGCGTAGTCCACGGCCTCGATGAACTGGTTGAACGAGTTCGTAGCGCCGCTTACAGCGTCCACCTTGCCAAGGTCGCCAGTTTCGCGGAAGACGCGGGCGTACTCGTCCATAGCGCGGACGGCGAGCTGGGCCTTGTTGTAGTAGTCCTGGTTGGAGATCGCCCCGTTTATTTTGCCGTAGTCCCCGCCCTTGACGGATCCGTCCTTCTGCCGCGTCAAGAAGGCGCAGTCGCTGACGCGCCCGTCCTTTATCGTAACCGTAACCTCGCCCCACGCGCCCTTTTCGTCCGGGCCGCTTTTGCCGAAATACACGCCGTCCCTGTACGTCTTCTTCGCGCAAGAGGCGAGTGCGCCCGTCAACATGGCGCAGAGCAAAAGCCTCAAAAAAACGCTTGCGGCCTTTTTCATCTATCACACCTCCTCACGCAAGCCGTGATGGTGGGCGTGAGCCTTGTTTTCTATCACGCGGGCTATCCGGCCGTGCTCCAGCACGACCGTGCGCTGGGCGTCCTCGGCCACCTCCGGGTCGTGCGTCACTACGACAATCGTACTCCCCTCGGTGTGCAGCTTCCTGAAAATATCGATAACTATCTGTTCGTTAGCCTCGTCCAGGTTGCCGGTAGGCTCGTCCGCGAGGATCAACATCGGGTAGTTGATCAGGGCGCGGGCGATACAGACCCGCTGCTGCTCCCCGCCGGAAAGCTGGCTCGGCAGATGCTTGGCGCGGGCGGCAAGCCCGACACGCTCCAGCGCCTCCAGCGCCTCCTTCTCGTCCGGCATACTGTGGTAGTACTGCGCCACCATCACGTTTTCCAGCGCCGACAGATAGTTGACAAGGTGGAACTGTTGAAAGATAAGCCCAATCTTGTCCCGCCGTATCGTGGCAAGCGCGCGCGATCCCTCGCGTGAAATATTAACCCCGTCCAGAAACACCTCCCCCGCAGAAGGCCTGTCCATGCAGCCTATGATGTTCATCATCGTAGTCTTCCCCGACCCTGACGGCCCCATAATCGCGAGCCACTCACCCTGCCGCACGGACAGGTTGATGTTTTGCAGCGCCCGTAACGTCCCGTAAACCTTCGAAATATCCCTTAACTCAAGCAGATCCATGATTCCTCCAAACAAAAACAAAGCTCTATATTAAGGGGGAAGTCTCCCCCTCGCTACAGCCCTACGGGCTTCCGCTACCCCCTCTGCGGGGGAAGCCCCCAGCAACGCCTCCCGCATCATCACCATCGCTCATTCCTCATTGTGCGCCGCACCCTCAACCTTAACGCCTTGCTTTAAACCCGCCGGCGGACGGTTCAACGTGTTTCTTTCCCAGAAGACGCCATCGGAGTAGCCCTGGATCGCGGTGTCGTGATCGGCGGCGGCGAGGCGCTTTTCGGCCCAGAGGCAGTACTCCTCGTTCAGCTCGATGCCGATGTAGCGGCGGCGGAGCTTTTTGGCAGTGACGGAGCTCGTGCCGGAGCCCAGAAAGGGGTCAAGCACTATGCCGCCTTCGGGGCAGCTCGCCAGAATCAGCTTCGCGACGAGCTTTTCCGGTTTCTGCGCCGGATGGTCGGTGTTTTCCCTCATCGACCAATACGGCACCGAGATGTCGTCCCAGAAATTGCCCGCGTGCGTGAGGCGGAACCTGCCGCCTCCCTCCTCGGCCCAGTCCTTGGGCGCCCCGTTCTCTCTGTAGGGCGCGAGTACACGCCGCTTCTGCTTCACCGCGCCCGTGTCGAAGTAGTAGTCGTCCCCCCGCGTCCCGAACCAGATGTCCTCGCTCGTGCTCTTCCAGTTCGCTCCGGCCCCCCGGCCCTTCTCCCGCTGCCAGACGATCCGGTTGCGGACGACCGTCCAGTCCCGCATCACACGGTAGAGGCAGGCGGAACTGCGCCAGTCGCCGCAGAGGTAGACCGAACCTTCCGGCTTCAGAACGCCGACGAGCGCGGGGAACCAGCTTTCCAGGTAGCGGAGGTACGCATCGTCACCGGTCTTTGTAAACTTGAGGCCGTGGAAATTCTTGTCGAGGTTGTAAGGCGGGTCTATTATCAGCAGGTCTACGGAAGAGACGGGCAGCAGGTCCAGGACGGAGAGGAGATCGGCGCGGATCGTCCTGTTGATGATTTCCTGGAGGCTTAAGGGGCCGCCGCCCGGAACGAGCAGCCTTTCCCGGAGCCTGACCCTCTCGCTCTCCGAAAGGACGAGCGTCCTGTTCCTTGCGGCCCTTACTTTTTCCATGTTCACCTCCCGCCGTCCGCTTCGCCCGCCGTCCGCATAAAAGAGCGTTCACTCGCCGCGCAGCACGATTGCCGGGTCTACCTCGGTCGCGCTTCGCACGGGTATGAGGCACGCGATCCCCGTGATCAGCATCGACGCGATGATCGTCAGCGGCAGCAGCAGCGGGAGGAAGGCGACGGCGCGGTTAAACACGTTGAGCGCGACTCCTTGCGCGAAGACGAAGCCGAGAAGGCCGCCGAAAAATCCGCCCGCCCCGCCGAGCAGGAGACCCTCGCCCAGGAACTCGGCGGCGAGGCTGGAGTTGGCCGCGCCCAGGGCTTTGCGCAGTCCTATCTCCTTCCGCCGCTCGGCCACGACCGCCATCATCGTTGTCGCCACGCAGATCATGATCAGCATCAGCACTATCACGGTAACGAGGTAGACGAGCGCCTGCAGCTTCGAGAGGACGGCGCCCTCCGACTCGGTAAGGCGCTTCACAAGGCGGGGGCTCGCGCCTTCTACTTCCGCTCCTATCGTTTCGGCTAGCAGGCTGAGCGTTTCCGCAGGGGCGGAGACGCTGCATTCAAGCGCGTCGATCTTACCGCCGTCCCCTATCATCGCCTCCATGTCGGGGAGCGACATGAAGATAAATGCCTCTTCCGTGCCGCCCGACTGCATCACGCCCGATACGGTGAAGTCGCGGCTGAAGCCTTCACCCGACGGCCCCGTCCCCGTTATCGTGAACGTGCTGCCCGGCAAGAGGCGGATCGTGTCGGCGACCTGCTGGCCGATCAGCGCCTCGCCCCCTTCCTGCGGCCAGCGCCCAGACACGAACCAGTAGGGGCTTGTCTTTCGCGCCTCTTCCAGGATGGTTCCCGCCGCCATGAACGGCTGTTCGTTCACCTTGACCATCCGGTAGCGGTACGGCGCGGCCCCGATCAGGCCGCTCGCCGGCAGGTAGCCCAGCGCCCGCTCCGCCGTGTCCGCGCCGATGTACGCCGCGTTTCCCGCCGGTATGATCACGAAGTTCGTGCCGTAGGAGCGGAACTCCTGGCCCATCTGACGGGGGATGTCGTAGTAAATCGTTATAAGCCCGGACAGGATCGTCGCCCCTATCGCCACCGCGAGCAGCGCGACGATCATCCGCGAGCGGCGGCGGACGAGGGAACTTAGCACCATCTTGAAATAGAAACGCTGTCTGTTCATCGATAAAACCGTCCCTTACCTGCCGTGAAGCACTTCCGCCGGGCGGAGCGACAGCAACAGCCTGATCGACGGGATGCTGCCCGCCATAGTCACTAGTAACACGAGGACGGCGACTATCGGTATCACTACCGGTTTGATGTCGATGGCCGCGCCAAAGACTGAGCGCCCGATTATCTCCGCGAAGCCCAGCCCCGCGAAGTAGCCCGCGGTCCCCCCGACGATGCCGGTAATGACGATCTCCGCCAGCACGAGGGCCGAGATCGGCGCGTCAGGAGCGCCGACCGCCTTGAGGAGCCCTATCTCGGCGGCCCGTTCCATCACGCTCGCCGTGACAAGGTTCGATATGCCGAGCGCGGAGCCGGCCAGGCTCAGGATCGTGATCAGCAGCATCAGGAGCTGGGTCTTCTCCAGGATAGCGCCCTCCGATTCGGCCACCTGGCGGATCGGTTTGGAGACGGCGTCCGTTATCACCTCGTCGATCTGGTAGCAGATCGCGCTGACGTAGGCCGTACAGTACCAGGTCTCCCATTCCTTTATCGAAAGGCCGGAGGGATCCTGCGCCGCCCGCCTGGAAAGCTCGTTGTCCGGCGTCGTGAGGGCGCTCACTTCGACACGGCTCACGAGGCCGGGCCTGTCCGCCAACGCCTGGGCGCTTGCAAGCGGCAGGTAGAAGGCCTCGTCCTCGTCCCCGCCCGCGCTGAATATGCCGCCGACGGTAAACTCCCTCCTCCCCGCCGCCGTTTCGATAGTAAGCGTATCCCCAAGAGCAAGGCCGAACCTTTGCGCCGCCGTTTCCCCCGCCATCAGAACGGAGGTGTCTTCGTCGCCTATCCACCTGCCCCGCACGTCCCACCAGCTTTTCATGTTGCGCATCCCCGTATCGAGCGACTCGCCGGTGGGGAGTTCGAGGTGGCGGCTGAACCAGGTGCCGACAAGGCGGACCTCCCCCGCGCCGTAAGCGCCCGGAGGCGGCACTAGGCGGGCGCGGACGTTCAGGTACGGCGTGAAGTCTACGATGTTGAAGGCCCAGAATATCGTTTTGATGTTACCCAGTTCCGCTTCCGACAGGTACTTGTCCGAGACACCATCCCCGTCGTTCACCCCGTACAGGTCGTCCAGCAGGGACGCGCCGCGAGGGAGCGTGTTGATATTCGCCCCGTAGGTCTTCAACTCCTGATTAACCTTGTCGCCGACATCGAACATCACGTTCAACATCGCCGTCGCCAGCGACGCGCCGAGCGCCACGGTGAAGGCCACCATCAGCATCTTGCCCTTCTGCCTAAAAAGGGCGCCGCGAACCATTCTCCAAAACATTTTTCCTTCCTAAATTAATTAAAGCGTTTTCATTTGAATCTGTGCTTCTCGTTTTCCAGATTCACGAGTTCCACCACCATATAGCCGCTCCGCAGGCTGTACTCCAGCGGAACCGGGTTGCAGCCGCCCTTGAAGCCGATAGTCGAGATGTTCATCACCACGTCGCAGAGGCGGCAGATCACCTCTTTCTTCCGCTCGTAGTAGCCGGTCGCGCCGCAGATGTCGCAGGCGTCGAGGCCCACGCCGTAAGCTACGGAGTTCTTTTTTATCACGATGAAACGCGTTTCCGTCCCGTCATCCGTGTTGTACGCGAAACGGTGCAGATGACCGTCCTCTACCTGGGTGAGCGGTATCAGTATCTCGCCGCCTGAGATCGTCATCGGCTCCGCAGGCGAAAGCTCCACTCCCCTTTTCGTGTAGGCCTTGACCACCGTCATCGCCAGGACGGAGGCGGCGAAACACGCCGTCACGGCGGCGAAGCGCCGCCGGTTCGTTCTCCGCTCGGCGCGAACCCTGCGCCTTTCCGCCGGGTTATTCCCGGTAACCGGGGCCCGCAGCCCCCGGACGAACAGCGCGAGCGGCGGCACTAAGCCTATCAGCATGGTACCGTAAACGAAGAGGGCGCTGTTGTTTACGCCGGCGATTATCAGCGCGAAAAGCCAGCGATGCATAGGGATGATCCGCCGCGCCAGCAAGAACTGGACGACTACGACGGCCTCGTTGCAGATAACGAGGACAAGCGCGGCGCTGAGAAGCGCCTTTCGCAGCGTTTCAGGTACGGCTCTTGCCGTCTTGTAGACCACGGACGATGCGAGCGCTACTATCACGAGTCCCGCCGTAAAGCCCGCCAGACAGAAGAGGAAGTCCGTGCTGAAGATGCTCTCTCCGGGGAGGACGAATTCGGACGGGTACAGGAATATCGTGGTCAGGGAATAGAACAGCAGCGCCGCCAGCAGCAGCGCGTTCACATAGACGGAAAGCGTTTCGGTGCGGCGCTTTTGCGGCGGGGCCCACAGGAAAACGATGTACAGTATGCCGAACAGTACGGCGAAAGACAGCGTCCATGTGTTAAAAAAGCCCCGGTTTATCAGCGCGGTCGTCCTCCGCAGCACGGCGATCACGAGCGCCGCCGCCGCGCCGGCGGCGCAGCCCCACAGCGCGGCCCGCTTCCGATCTTCCCCGCCCCGCTTCATGGCGGCCCATAGCAGGGCCGTGATTATCCCGGTAACCGAGAGATTTTCGATCACCTGAATTAGGTATCTAAGCATACTTTCCCTAATCTATATAAAAACATAAAAAAATCCAGCCGCCGGACTACCTGTCCGACAGCTGAATAAGGTAAAACGGATTAACGCTTACCAGGACGGACCGGCGTAGTTTACCGTCCATTCCGCCACGAGAGGCGTAGTCCAGAACCTTCCGGGGACGCCGGTGCTTTTGTCAACGTGCAGGACATAGCCCAGCGCTTCGGGGTTCTGTATAGTAAAGCGCACGGTGTAGGTGCCGGGCCCGCCGCCGGGAAGCTTGATGTTGGCGCCGTAGTGGGGGCCGTCACTCGCGTTCATCGGCATGAACGTGCCTCCGACATTCTCGCCGGTAGATTTGATAATCTCGTACTTGACGGTCAAAAACGGCACAAAATCCCCGGTGCCGAAGCCCAGATCGTTCTCCAGCGCGGAAATATCCGCCTCCATGTGCATGTCCGACTGGGACGCGGGAAGACCCGCCCCCGCCGGAAGCATATCCACCGGCTGGAAATACACCCCCGCCACGTTTAGAGGTCCGAGCTCAAAGTCATCCCCTAACGGGAATTCCTCAAAGCCGGCATCTTCGCCGGGGTTCACCATGCTTTCCGGCTTCGTTCCACCCTGCTGCCCTTTGGCAAACGCCGCGGACGAGCATACCGCAATCAAAAGAAGTACCATCAGATTTCTGATTTTCATTGTACCACTCCTTGTAAAAAATTTTCCCTCCTCCAAAAGGATTCGGGCTGTTACCACTTCTGTTCCGCCGTCCGGGGACGGTCCGCGCAAACCCAGTCTCCCATAATTTGAGTTAGCACGGTAGAACATAAATCAAGCTAGCATGTACTAACTTTCTTGTCAAGTGTTTGATTACTTTAACAAGAAATTTTCGCTATACAATACTTCTCCTTATCAGCCGGGCGGGAAGCGAAACCTCGCCCGCAAAGAGAAAGCGCCTTTGCACGCGCCTGCGGCGCAGCGCTTGCGGGTTCATCTTTTTTCCAAAATAGCTTATGCTTTTTGTATGAAACTTATTTGTCTAGACTTGGAAGGCGTCCTTGTGCCGGAAATATGGATCGCTTTTTCGCAGGCGACCGGCATAAAAGAGTTACGGCGGACGACCCGTGACGAGCCGGACTACGATAAACTGATGGCTTTTCGGCTCGAAATCCTGTCGCGCAAGGGCCTGAAGCTGCCTGACATACAAAAAGTGATAGCCGGTATGTCGCCGCTTCCCGGAGCGGCGGAATTCACCGCCGCCCTAAGAGCCAAAACCCGGCTGATCATCCTGTCCGACACGTTTGAACAGTTCGCAAGTCCGCTGATGCGCCAACTGGACTATCCGACGCTTTTTTGCAACACGCTGGTGACGGCGGACGACGGCGAGATCGTCTCGTGGAAACTGCGGCAAAAGAACGGCAAAAAAGAAGCGGTACGGGCGTTCAAGTCCTGTAACTGCGAGGTCTTCGCGGCGGGAGATTCGTTTAACGACCTTTCGATGATCGAGGAGGCCGGTTCGGGCTGCCTGTTCCGAGCCCCGCCCGCTATCATCGAAGCGTGTCCGCAAGTACCCGCCGTCGAAAGCTACGACGGCTTGATGGAACAGATCGACAGATTTCTGGCGGGCTAGACACCCTACTTTGCCGTATAACGCCTGGCGCTATTTTTATCACCGGGCGAGGCGTTGCTTGTATCGCAGGTATACCAGTTGGACAGCGTGTCGTTGTCTGCCACTGTTTCGTCCCGGCAAAGTGTGCGGGTCGCCGTGGTTTTCGCGCTGTCAACAGCGTCCGTATAACCGGGAGATTTTACCGCACTGCCGTCCCCGCTAAGCCATGCGCCTTGTTTTGCCAGCATTTCCGCGGCCGCCGAAAGCGTCTTATTCTTCGCCCATGAGGCCGGGCTGTCGGCTATCACAAGGGCGTCGATGATGATATCGTCCTGGTTAACAAGGTAGATAACGTCCGCCTTATGCAGGTACTTTTCCTTACTCCCTACCCAAAGATCGCGGGCCTCGTCGCTTATATCACCTTCTTTGCTCACCTTGGTAACCGAAAGGTCAAGCTTATCGCCCAGTTCGTCACGCGACTCTTCCTCATTTACCGTGCGCATGTGCAGCGTTATGTATTCCCCGGCCCCAACTTCCGCCGGCGGGAATTCATAGATCGGCTCGTCCATGCTTGTGCTTACCGCAAACAGGCGCATCGCGCCTAAATTTCCGGCTGTTTCCGTGAATATCTCTATAAATTCCACAGTATACCTGCCCGAAGAGTTTTTGCCGTAATCAAGCCGCACTTCGTTCAGCCTTAGCGCAGGTATCCGGTTATTACGTGTTTTGAACGGCACGAGCAGATTCAGGCTGTTACCGTCAGCATCCTCCACCAGCAGATCGGCGGTAATGCTCTTGCCGCCGGAATGGTCGTCTTTGAGCCTTAGAGTAACCGTCGCTTTATATTCATCGGGAAATGGCACAATATCCAGCCCCTCGCTGATATATGCCTCAATCACCTTAACCGGTACGGAAAACTGAAATTCAATCTCGTTGCCCGGAGCCGCCTTGTACGATATGAACATGGGCGCTTCCGCACCCACGCCCAAAACCTTGTTGATGCTCGTACCGTCGTCGCATGACGGCAGAATGGCGCACAACATTACAATCAAAAAAAACAGTGTAAAAAATGTTTTCTTCATGAATGTCCTCCTCTATATAAATAGACCGCAAAGTGCGTTTTGCTTTATTTTTTTCAAAAAAATTTGACGAAAATGATAAATGAGGCTTTCCCAAAACCCGGTTAGTTTTGGGAAAGCCTCATTTATCATATATTTGTGTGGACCTTACCCCCTCCTGGTAGACACAAAGATAAGCGTGAAATACAACAGAAGAGGAGAACAAAGACGGGAAAGAAAGACAAAGAACGGCGGGTTTACCCGAAGGGATTCAAGGCCGAGGCGGCGGCGCCGGCAGAGAAGCCGATAGGCCGGATAGCGGCGGATTTAGGGCTCAACGAGAGTGTGTTGCGGCTGTGGATGCGGCAGGAGCGGGAAGCCGCGGACTCCGGCCTGATGCCTTTTCCGGACACGGGCGGCCCAGGGACGAGGAACTGGCCCGCCCGCGGAAGTAAGTGAAGGCGCCGCGGGAGGCGGTGCGAAGCTCAGCTTCACTGGAAATCCTAAAAAAAGCGGCCGAACTTCAGTTCGCGCCATCTTCGCGCGGACAGAGCCCCGCTGACGGTGTACCGGTTCATGAATGAGCACCGGAAAGAATACACCGTCCGGAGGATGGGCATGAATTTTTGGGGTCAGTAGCGGCGCCTGTTACCGGTGGGCAAAATACGGTTCGTCGGAACGGCGGCGGAAAGAAGCCTATGCGGAACCAGTTCAGTTGATTCGCCGGATTGTGGCGGAGCATCACCGGCGGTACGGCAGTCCGCGGGTGAGGGATGCGCCCCGCCGGGGAGTACGGCAAGCTGGTAAGTCGAAAGAAAGCGGCCCGGTTGATGCGTGATAACGGCTTAAGCGCCTGTAGGAGGCGGTCCATACGACCATCCCCGCCCTGGAGATGACCGTTGCCAACCGACCCGGGAGGGTCTGCTCCTACATTCGGACCGGGGCTACAGTATTGCGCGATAGCCGTTCGGGATCGTCTGACGGAACGCTGCCCCCGGTTCGTCAGAGTATGAGCCGGAAGGGGAATTGTCCAGGCCTTCGCCTGTACCGAATCTTGTTTCAAAACCCTCAAACTGGATTCGAAAACCCTGGACGGCAGACATTCTGCGGGGCAGGTCAGGCAATCGGGGCCTATTATAACCGGGTTCGCGGCATCATTTGGGGCTTGAATATGCTGCCCCTAATGAGTTAACTCCGGGCAAGCCGCTTAATCGCGCCTACCTAACGGAGTAAAGTCCACCCAATAACTGACAGGTAATTTATACTACGGCAGCATACAACGGGCCGCCGCAAGAAATGAGGCGGACGGCCCGTGTGAGGGATTTACCTGCCGCCGATGAACTTTAACAGATCGACTACTCGGTTGGAGTAGCCCCATTCGTTGTCGTACCACGAGACAACTTTGAAAAAACGTTTTTCGCCGGGCAGGTTGTTTTGCAGCGTAGCCAGGCTGTCGTAAATCGAGGAGTGGACGTTGTGGATTATGTCGGTAGACACGATTTCCTCGTCCGATACATCAAGAATACCTTTTAGATAGCTTTTTGAAGCGTCTTTCAGCTTTTTGTCTATCTCTTCGATGGAAGTGTCCCGCGTGGCGCGGAAAGTCAGGTCCACTACGGAGCCGGTCGGGGTCGGGATGCGAAAGCTCATGCCGGTAAGCTTGCCCTTTGTGGACGGCAGTACCTCGCCCACCGCTTTTGCCGCGCCCGTGGTTGACGGGATTATGTTGATCGCCGCCGCCCTGCCGCCGCGCCAATCCTTATTGGACGGGCCGTCGACGGTTTTCTGCGTCGCGGTATACGAATGTATCGTCGTCATCAGGCCGGTCTCGATGCCGATGCCTTCTTTTAGAATTACATGAACGAGCGGCGCAAGGCAGTTTGTCGTACAGCTCGCGTTGGAAATGACGTGATGTTCGGCGGGCTTGTACTCGTCCTGATTCACGCCCATAACAAAGGTCTTTATCGGTTTTGAAGGATCGCCTGATTTTCCGGGCGCCGAAATAATGACCTTTTTGGCCCCGGCTTCTATGTGGCCGTAGGCCTTTTCGTTGGTGTAAAGTCCGGTTGATTCGATCACGTACTCTACGCCGAACTCTTTCCACGGCAACTGAGCGGGCGTTAGCCCTTTGCCGGAGATGCATTTAATCTCGTGTCCGTTTACGACAAGGACATCCTCGCCTTTAGTGCCAATTTCGGCGTTCATCCTGCCCTGTGTCGAATCATACTTTAACTGGTATGCAAAGTATTTGGCGTCGGTTGAAATATCAACCACGGCCACCACGTCAATCTTATCCTTTCCAAGCAGGCCCTGCCCGACAAGCGCTTGAAACACGAGACGTCCTATGCGTCCAAAGCCATTAATGGCAACTTTCATAAAAAACCTCCCTATGGTTATTTTATAAAAATCTACAGGGATTAACCCTTTTGGTCAAGCCTCCAGGACTTGTATTAAATTGACACAGGTAAAAAAAGTTTCTGTGCGATGAGTGTCATAATGACATACTTGCGCTTCATGCGGGAGGCCGGGCTTACGATTTATATTTTTATAAATGCTTGTATGGCAATAATTTACAAAATATGTCCGTTCCGACAAAACTTGGTATGTTTTTTGCTATATGAATGACGTAAGTACGAGCGTGGGGATACGGCGCGTTCCGGCCTCACGGCGCGGAAAGCCACGGCGTGTTGCGCCGTGAAATTATAAAGGTGAATCAAAACAGGATTCAAAAATTTGGAGGTTCAGTATGAAATCTGTAACTTTGCACAGGCCCATTGAACTTGGGCAGACTATGGTCGACATCAACCGCTTTATGGAATCGGTCTTCGGCGAATCGCCGTTCAGCCGCACTCAATCCGAACTTAAGGGACTGTATCCCAGTGTTGACATCCACGAAACAAACGACGCTTTCCATATAGAGGCGGATCTTCCCGGATGCGACGAAAAGGATATAGAACTGACGTTTGACAGCGGTATCCTGACGATTCAGTCGAAAAAGGAAGCTGAATCGGAGAAAAAGGACGACGGCAAGAACTACATCATTCGCGAAAGGCAACTCGACGTATTCAGCCGCTCGTTCAAACTGCCGGAAAACGCCGACAGTGAGAATATTTCCGCTTCGTTCAAAAACGGCCTGCTCTCGCTCACGATCAAGAAGCGGGCCGAGGCGCAAAAGCGCGTCATAAGTATAGGAAAGTAAAACGCTTCCTTAAATTGGAGGGTTGGCCGGCGCCAATCCTCCATATTTTTTACCTGCCCGACGCGCCCGCCACGTTACCCTTAGAGGCCTTCCCAAAACTTCAGTTTTTGGGAGACAAGCCTTGCTTGGGAGACAAGCCTTGCTTGGGAGACAAGCCTTGCTTGTCCAGCTACCGTAGATTTATATGAAAAAGCGGACCGGACTAAAATCCGGCCCGATTTTTCGGAAGCTTTTCTCAAAACCAACCGGGTTTTGGGAAAAGCTCCTTAACCATGTCAATTTTTTTACCGATAATTTCTACTAGGTGTATTTTCAGGAGAACAGATGGAAGATCAGGCTGAACAGCTAAGGGAGTTGGTCCGTACCAAAGAGGGTAATGCTGATATTCTGCCTCAGCGAATCCCAAAACCCAAAAAAACGCGTATAATAACGGTCGCAAGCGGCAAGGGCGGTGTCGGAAAGACCAATTTATCGGTTAATATGGCGCTTGCGTACGCGCGCATAGGGAAAAAAGTGATCGTAATGGACGCGGATTTGGGGCTTGCAAATGTAAATGTAATACTCAAAATGATCCCTAAATGGAATCTGTACCATGTGATCCGCAGGCAAAAAACCATGCGTGAAATCCTTGTAGAAACCGAGTACGGCATAAGTATCGTGGCGGGAGCGTCAGGATTTTCAAAAATTGCAAATCTGAGCGTTGACCAGCGCACAAACTTTATCGAAGAATTGGAGACGCTTTCCTCTGCCGACATCATCATCATAGATACCAGCGCCGGCGTATCAAGCAATGTACTTGACTTCATTGCGGTTGCGGATGACGTCGTTATCATAACAACGCCGGAGCCGACGGCGATTACCGACGCTTACGGAATTGTCAAAATAATCGCCACCGAGATCGAAAGTGTTGAAATGGGGCTTAAACTTGTGGTAAACCGTGTTAATAATGTAACAGAGGCCAAAAAAGTCGCGGATCGCATGACGTCTATTACCGGGCAGTTTTTGAATACCAAGCTGGAATACTTAGGGTTTATATACGATGATACGGCCGTATCGCAGGCGGTCCTTAAACAGAAACCGTTTATGGTGGATGCGCCCAGAAGCAAGGCGGCGCAGTGCGTCCAGCATATAGTGGGTCGCATGGAAAAAATGGAATTCCGCGAGGGCGGCGGCTTCAGCAACATGGTTAGGCGAATTTTTGGTAAATGAACCGTCCCGTTAAAATATCGACGTGGCATCAGGCGCCGTTTGCGCATAGCGCGGCAGCGCGTTTTTACCGGGGGAACCATGTAATAGTTTTGGGGTGAAATTTGTTTAATTCTATGTTGGCCGGCATAGTGGCCGGCGGCGCTTTCTTGATTTCTTTCATACTGGGGCTTTTCGGCAGAGCGCCTCTTTTAACGGTGTTTCTGCGCGCGCTGGCTTTTTCGGGGTGTTTTTTTGGTATTGTTGCCGGAATCTATTTTTTGTATAACAAATTTTTATTGCCTGTGGAAACGGACGAAGAAAAGCCCGATGATACGGGGCGGACTGGCCATAATATTGATTATACTTTAAGTGATGATGATAGCTGGCTTAGCAGTTTTTATGGCGGCGAAAACGGGGCGCACGAAGATATTTCAAAGATAATCGACGGCGGCGCGGAGGACATACAGGATGTCAGAAACAGAGCCGAAGCTGTCGGGGCGAATGCTTTTGCCGAAAACCCTAAAACCGGCGCTTCAGAGGATCTGCCGGGGGTACTAGAACAAAGTAACGATAACGGATACAGTGTGGACAGAGATTCGCCGCCACCGAACGATGAGGCCGGTGTTTCCGCCGGGGACGGTTATGGTATGAATATGAGCGTCTTGGTACCCGGCATACCCGGTATTGAAGACGGCGGTTATTCACAAGCGGCGGCGACACAGGGTTTGCCGGATTCGGTTATTAATGAAGGAACGGTTGATATGTCGGTAGATCGGAGAGCCGGTAAGCCGGATTTGGGTTTCAGCGTGGACGGGAAAAAAATGGCAGGCGCTATTCAAACTTTACTTAAAAAGGACTTAGGATAGGTTATGGGGAGAACCCTTCTGGACGAAAAATCAGAAGAAGAACTTTGGCAGGAGTACCGCCAAAATAAAGATCCAAAGATTCGTGACACTTTTATCCGGCAGTATGCCCCGCTGGTAAAGTATGTTGCCGGCAAAGTGTACGATGGTATGCCGTCCACGGTGGAATTTGACGATCTGGTTAGTTACGGTACTTTCGGTCTTTTGGACGCTATCGAGAAATTCGATCTGGCGCAGAACGTCAAGTTCAAAACCTACGCGGTTGTCCGTATCAGGGGCGCGATATTCGACGAATTGCGTTCAACGGACTGGGTGCCGCGCTCAGTCCGGCAGAAAATACGTGAAGTAGAAGAAGCTATCAGTACGCTGGAAGCCCAGCACGGCCGCCCTGTAAACGATCAGGAGGTCGCCGCCTACCTAAAGATGGACGAAGACGAGTATGTCAAAACTATCGTTAAAATATCCGGCACTTCCGTCCTTTCGTTAAACGACGTATGGTTTTCCGGCGATGAAAACGACAAAATGTCTATTCAGGACAGCATCGAAGGGCCCGAAACCCTTAAACCGGATGTAGAGGTTGAACGCAAGGAAATACGCAGAATAGTTTACGATGTTATCAATCAACTGCCGGAAAAAGAAAAAAAAATTATCATTTTATACCATTATGAAGATTTAACCCTCAAAGAAATCGGCCAGGTTTTGGAGATAACAGAATCCCGGGTTTCACAACTGCATACCAAAGCCATGCTCCGAATCCGATCCAAATTAACGAATGTCCGCAAGGGTATAATGTGAGGGGTAAGGTTTGGTTGATTTTGCCGACCTGCAGGCTGCTGTAAAAGAACGCCTGGAAATAGACAGCGCCGTTACTGTTGTTGAAACGGAAGGGCCGACGCTTGAGGACGCTATCTCGGAGGCGGCGGCGTTACTAGGCGTCCCGCTCCGGCATATTGAGTACGAAATAATTGAAAGGCGTACATCCGTATTTGGCATAGGCGAAAATATCTGCAAGGTACGCGCCTACCAGCGCAGCGGAATTAAAGTTGAAGATGAAAAGATCGATGAATATGATGTTGAAGAATATTTCGAAGAAGCGAGTCTTCTTGAAGAAGACATAGACGGCCAGGTTTTTGTACAATGCCGCCGCGACGGGGTGTATTTGAAGATCACATCCCCTACCGGTAACGGTGAAAGCGCAAAAAAGTCCACGGCACTGCACCTTTTGAACAAACGCGGAATTACATCTTTTGATATTAACCTGATAAACAGCCTGTTTAAATTGCCGGAGACAGATTATGTTCGAGTGGCTGATTTTCAAAATATAACATTCAACGACAGCACGGTAAGTGTCGAAATTTCCGATCAGGAAACAAAAGCTTTCATAAAAGTAACTCCGCCCAAAACCGGAGGCTGCGATTTTTCCTTCGAAGAATACATCGAGATTTTAAAGAATAACGGAGTTGTCCATGGCGTCAATGAAGAACTTCTAAGATCATTTGCCGACAACCCTGTTTACAAAGAAAAAATCTGCATAGCGACATCGACAAGACCTGTTGACGGCCTGAATTCATACCTTGATTATCTTTTTGAAACAGATCCCGGGCGCGTAAGACTTTCAGAGGGTACCGACGGCAAAGTTAATTTTAAGGAACTAAACATAATTCAAAACGTAATGAAGGATCAGGCGCTTGCAAGATCGTATCACGCCGAAAAAGGACGTCCCGGTTATACCGTAACAGGAAAATTCTTGCAGGCGCACGACGGCAAGGAATTCCCCGTTACACTTGGTAAGAATGTCCGTTTCGCGGAAGACGGCATTACAATTCTTGCCGACATTAACGGTCAGGCCGTTATATCAAACGGAAAAATAAACGTTGAATCGGTTTACACGATTGACGGTTCGGTCGGCCTAAAAACGGGAAATATTCTTTTCCTTGGAAATGTTATTGTAACCGGCAATGTCGAAGAAGGGTTTTCAGTTAAGGCGTCAGGAAATATCGAGGTTTACGGGTTAGCCGACAAGTCCACGCTTACGGCAGAAGGTGATATAATAGTCAGGCAGGGCATCGCCGGTAAAAAAGATGAATCTGTCAACGCGGGGCGTTCAATTTGGGCAAAGTTTATTGAAAACGCGACAGTGTCAGCCGGTTCAATGGTTGTTGTGTCCGATGGAATTCTTAACTCAAAGATAGACGCCGGAAAATGTATAATCTGTCAGGGAAAGCGCGCCGCGATCATAGGCGGGCATCTGCGCGCCGTCGAAGAAATCAGCGCAAAATCTTTGGGGAGTCCTTCCGGTAATACTGAAACTATATGTGAAGTCGGTACAGATCCCAAGAAAAAATCACAGCGCGAATTGCTTGAAGTGAAAAAGTCCGAATTGATAAACGAGCTTGATAATATTAACCTTAATATAAAAACCTTGAACAATATAAAACAGCAGCGTCAGGCCCTGCCGGAGGACAAAGAAGCTTACCTGCGGGAATTGATGGAAAACAGCGTAAAAATAAATGAGGAGTTAAAAAATGTAGGCGACCGCATTGAAGAAATAAATATTTTTTTACAAAACCTGCCTTCACTGGGCCGTGTCTCCGCTTCCGCAAAAATTCATTCCGGTGTAGTTATTGTTATTCGTGATGTAAAACGCGCAATAAACAGCGATTACAAGGCGTCTACATTTATTTTGGAAAATGGCTTAATACGCGCAGTAGCCTATATTGAGACAGACGCCGATTTACAGCAAAAGGCGGCAAAGTAATGGCAATGCAGCCCCTCGATCTGCAAATACTTTTTTCCCAGCTCGACTCGGTCGCAAAAGACGCCGCCGCGCAAAAAGACGGACTCATGCTGCGGGGCGCTATAAACGCTTCCGTTTTTGAAAAAAAAGCCGAAGAAAAATCACAGTCTGTAAACGAAGCGCACGATACTGATAACGGACTGGAGGCCCTTAATTCTGACAAAAACAGGAATTCAAACGGAAAGAATGTCAAAAAAAAACCGCAAAACGAAAGCGGCGGACAAAAATCAGGCTCTTCTTTTTTCAAGGACCCTTCTCTGGGAAACTATATAGATTTAAGCGGTTGAGATGGCTTATATTTTTTCTTCGGCCGCGCTGCTTATCAGTGTTTTATCATTTTTTGTAATTTTATTTTACGTAAAGAAACGTACTGCCACGGACAGAATACCGGCTGAAACACGGCAGGAAGTGGCGAATATAATTAACGAAATTGACAGAATAACGGACCGTGATTCGGAATTAATCGAAGACCGTGTAAAAAAATTAAAATCACTGCTGGAAGATATTGACCGCCGTATCGCCGTGCATGAAAAACAACGGGATAATTACAGGGCTGCCGAAGACGCGCAAAAAAAACTGAACGAAAAAAAAATAAACGCCGCCGTTGAAACGTACCGTGATCTTGGAAAGAATATGCTTTCGGAAAAAAACTTTAAGCCGCAGCCGCTTTCAGTAAGCATAACCGAAGACAATCCAAAATACACCGGGATGTCCGGCCATGACGCGTATATAAAAAAATCGGCGGAACTGTCCGCTGCCGGCGTCCCCGTCCAAGAAATAGCGAAACGCCTGCACAAAACTGTCAACGAAATAGAGGTGGCGCTTTTTTTATCATCGAGACATCGGGGTTAAGGGCGGTTTAACCGTACTGCGGACAGACCTTCCGTGCAAGCGACTCACCGCTGCGCGGCGGGCTTACACAAACCCCGGCCCGCTTCTACAAACCCCCTCGCAGGGACTACCCCTCAACTGGCCGGAAAACGGCGCATGTCGTCCTTTGCGCCACAATGGCTGGAAACTCTGGTTTTATACCCTGAAACATAGGTTTTACAGCCTGATCACGAGGTTTACGACAATTACTTCCGTCGCAAAACAACGGGCCTTTACTCTGGAACCCGCAGTTTTTACTTTGGAAACCTGGGGGGGGGGGGGGGGTATTTTATATGGTGGGCCCCCGGAACGGGGGGGGGCCAATTTTTTTGGGAACCCCCCCCCAAAACCCCCAAAAAAACCGGCAACGGGCCCCGGGT
>JAISLM010000144.1 GCA_031290855.1 Spirochaetaceae bacterium | reverse complement strand
AGCAAAGCTTGTCTCCCAAGCAAAGCTTGTCTCCCAAGCAAAGCTTGTCTCCCAAGCAAAGCTTGTCTCCCAAGCAAAGCTTGTCTCCCAAAAACTGAAGTTTTGGGAAAGCCTCTATTCTTTACGGTGATTTGCTTATATCAGCACCGTGTAACACGAGTATTTAAAACCCCTGCTAGATCAATCTGTGCTCTTTTGCCGTCAGGTACAGATCTTTGTTCCAATACTGTTTTGAAAGGTAAGCGCGGCGCGCCTCGATGTCGTCGATCCGGCTGGAACGGCGCTGCAAACGGTTGAACGCTATGCTCACCGCGGTGTTCCTGTCAATTTCCGTCGAAAGAGGCGGACGCAGGACCTTGTAACTTACAAAAAACAAAAACGGGGAGGCGGGATCGGTTTCGCCAAGATGCCTGTCCCTGGTAATGTTTTGCATGAGGTGTATGGCTCTTTCCGAACCGTTTGCGTTCAGCATCGAAAGCGCCAGGGACTGCCACGCTGTAATCATCCTGATCCAAAAATTCTTTTTTGAAACTTGCAGCATCTCGCATTGCGCGAAACCGCTGCTCCAGTCGGGCTGCTCAAGGAATAAAAAGCCGTCGTCCGGCAGGGAAGCGAGCGCCGCGTCCGACAGTTCCAGCGTTTTTTTATAATCGCCGGCAAAATACGCCGCTTCAATTTCAAAAAACCGCCCGTCCCCAAAAACAAATTCGCGCTTCCCGGCTTTCCCGTATAGATACAACTCCGTCCTGAAAATCCACGCGCTCACGGTCTGCGCCTGGTTCGAGTACGGATCTTCCATGTAATGCTGGTACAGAGCATTGAATATCTCCAAAGCCTCGCCGTAGCAGCCTGTTTCAAAACAGAATCTGCCTGAAAGAAATTTCGCGCGCATGGCCCATTTCTCCATGCCGGAAATAGCGGCCGCATGTTCCGACTGTTTCGCAAGGCGCTGCGATTTTGATATGTTGCCAAAAATAAAATGGCAGCCCGCGGCATAGTAAGAGACTAGCGCCAGTTCGACATTGTTGCCGCTGCGTTCCGAGGCCTCAATCGCAAACGAAAGATAGTCTATCGCGGCGTTCACTTCGTTTTTCAAAAGATACCCGAAGGCGAAAAGGCGATAAACCTGGGCCATACCGTATTTATCCCGGCTGTTCTGGCAGAGGATCATCGATTCCTTAATTCCCTCAAAAGCCGTAGCAGGATCGTGTATTCCCATTTTGTAAAAGGCGTTTATCGCTAAAATTTGCGCTTTATAGTTTGATACCGGTGTTTCAGGAATATGCAGGCCGGAAAACGTATCCAGTATCTCGGTTTCATTACCGTAAAGCAGGCTCTTGGAAGTTTTGTATATATAGTGCAGTGCCGGCGAACAGTTTTCGCCGCATATCCTGGCAAAACGTTTTTCTTCAAGCGCATTTTCGATGTCGCGGCAGGTATTGTTGATAAGGTCCTGCCGTATCGCATCTAAAGCCAGAAGCGGGGATATTTCACCGCCAAGATTGTAAATCGCCTCCAGCAGCTTAAAGCACGGCCTAATCTGTCCTTTTGACGTAAAGGAAAGAAGCAGACGCGCCGCCATACCGCGTATGTACGGAGCTCGGCCGCCCAATAAATCCTCCGCCTTGTCAAGGAAGCCGTCGATCTCGCATTCGGGGTCCTCCTTTGAACGGATAAGTCCATATTTAAAAAGTAAATCGAGCGCCCGTTCCGTCATGGCGGGATTTTTCCCTTCTTCCAGAAATAAATTTGAAAACATGAAAGGCGGAAAGTAACGCCTGAGTATCGTGCAGGCGTAGGCTATCTCCCAAAGACTCATGTTTAGGGCGCCAGGCTGAAACAAGGGCTCGCATTCCACAGCCTGGCAGTTTATAACGGAAGGAAACAGGGGCCTCCACTTTTCAGGGACTTCCTGAAGATTACACGAGGCGAAAACGGTAATATCGGATTTTTCATAGTACGGCATATAATCCATAATGATCCGCCGCATATTCGCGTCCGCATTTTGAATGTTTTCCAGAATGATCACGCCTGCCTTTTGCAGGCCGGAAACAGCCGCCCCATAAGCTTCCAGCAGTATCTGAAAGAGACGCTCCGCCTTTTGCAGGGAATACCGGGAATACTCGCCCCGCACCCGCTCATAAGACAAAGCCTCCGCCAGGGCGTCCGTTTCTTTCGGCAGCGTAACCTTGCGGCTTTCTATAAAACACCGCATACCCGGGCTCAGCGCGTCGGAAAAACAGTTCAACGCGAAACCCCACGAGCCGAAACGTATCGCCAGCGGATATGCGAAGTTCCCGGAATTTCGGCAGTGCCAATGAATGAAATCACGCTTGCCGATAAAATCTTTACCTGTAAAGATCACGTTTCCCTGAATTTTGTTCGCACTGAACAGCTCGCTTATCGAATTGCGCAACGTATACTGTTTTTTTATTCCGTCAAGCGATTTTACGTGTTTTAATTCCGCAATCCTGTCATACGGCGGCTCGGAATTTTTGTCGTAAGGCTCGTCAAATTCGATAAAGTCGCCGGTATTTTTCTGAATGAAGAGCGTACACCAGACACCGCTTACGATATTGACGGACGGAAACGCGTTTAAAAGCTCGTGCGCCCTGTCCGTATCCATAAGCTCGCTGATAATGCAGGTATACCCGTACAAGTCATGTTTAACCGCGTCAAGAATACCCGTCAACGCTTCGACAATCAGAACAAGATCCAGCCAAAAACCAAAACCCTCTTCGTTAAACACGGCCGTTATTACGCCGTATTCGCACTTTACGTTTCCTCCGTAAAGCTTCAGACAGTTTACTACCGACTCTTCGAGCTTTTTATAAACATCGGGACGTATACGGCGAAGCTGGGATTGATATTTTATAGAAAAAGTGATCTGAATCATGGATAGTTTCCTGATAGATTATCGGCATTTTGCCGCAGGAGTTTACGATATATGTGCGAATACAAAAAATTTCTATGCGATGGCGCGTTAAAATCCGGATTTTCACGCGCAAGGGTGCTCTCGCCGTTCAAGCCGGGGGATTTTTGCCCCGGCGGCCCGTCCGCGCTGCCAGAAAGCCACAGGACAGGCGCGGAAGCGCTGCTCGTCGCCGCCCTGCCCTACGGCAACCGCCTTAGGGACGCGGACGCTGGTACCGCCGCCCCGTCCGGCGACCCGGAAGCGGTCCCCGTCCTAATCGCCCTGTTTGCCCGCTTCAACTACTACCGCGAGGCGGTCAAGCGGATGAAACGCCTGTCCGCGCTCGTTCGCTCGCGCTACGGCGGCCAAAAAAGCGACTACCGCGTCCTCTGCAATTCGCCCGTCAGCGAAAAACCGCTGGCCCTAGCCTGCGGCCTTGGCGCGGAGGGCCGGAACAGTCTTGTGATAAACCGTGAATCAGGCTCCCTGTTCGTGATTGCGGCTATGACACTGCCCCGCCCGCTCTCCCCCGATCCCCCGCTTGCGCCGCCGGGGGGCGCCGCTTACGGCGAAGCGCCCCCGCGTTTCCCGCTGTGCGAGGGCTGCGGCCCGCACGGGATGCCGGCCTGCGTTGCGGCCTGCCCCACGGGCGCCGTACTTGGTAATGGGCGGATAGATTTGGAACGATGCATACAATGGTACGCCTCCGGTCACGGCCCGCCGGAAATACCGGCGCCCGTACTTGCGGTTTGGGGCCGTCGACTGTACGGCTGCGACTCCTGCCAGGACGCCTGCGTCCACAACCGCCGCGCCATTCGGGGCGTCGAAACGGACGAAGGCCCCCTCCCCTCCTTCCTCGACGCCCGCGCCCTGCTAAAATTCTCGGACGCGGAAATAAAAGCCCTGTTCAAAGGCACCGCGATGGGCCTTTCCTGGCTCAGTCCCCGCACCATACGCCGCAACGCGGAAGCGGTTTTACAATATGGCTTTCGATTCAATTAAAATACGGGCCGACTGCCTGTTGACATTCTACCTCGGAACAGTACAGCGGTTTTATTCGCGGCGGGGTCTGCTTCCCCGCCGAACCTTCCTTTTGGGGTTAAAAAGGCGGTAAAACGTCAGGCACAAACCGCATAGCGGTTTGCCGCGGATGCTTGACGCTGTTTTGTGGCGCCAGGGTGATGTCAAGTCCTGAAATTGCTTGACAGATTTTTAAGCGACCCTGCGGCGCGGTTTTGAGGCGTTTCGTAGTTAACAGGCAGATGAGGCCGCCTGGTGTCGCGGGGTAACACAGCCTCGCTAACCGCCGCCGAAGTCTGAATGGCGGACGGGAACGCTCCCTTAGGGGGTTCCACTCATATCCATTCCCGGAGCGCGGTTACCGGCAGCCGTCATGTGTATCTTCGTATCCGGTCCTCCCCGGGATTTACCGGCGGCCTGCCGTTTTTTAAAACCCGGGCAGCGTTTGGGTATGCTTTTTCAGTTCCTGGCCCGTCTGTTGAAACGGGTATAGACAGTATGCCGGGGATCGAAGGAGGCGTTGAAACGGGAAGCTTCCGGCGCGTAATGTATCCGGGGCATGGTCTTTCCGGCCTGGTTGACTATACCGATCTGACCCGCCTGTCGTATATCCGTAAAAGGTGCCAGGCACCGAATTAGCCTAGTGCCGTCATAGCCAGACTACGCTATATATAGGGCCGGGGTCAGACACCATCCTATCGAGTCCCAGTTCCAGCCAGTACAACGCTTAAGATTCCACGCGGCAGGCTCCGGGGAGTTTCATTGAATAAGACGCCGCGCCTTACCGGTAAAGGTAAAACAACGTCTTTACGGACGCCACAGGCATTTACTTACGCCCGCGAAGGATCCAATCACATTTACGGTATAGTGCGGGAATGGCGGATATAAGAAACCGCAGCCGTTCCCGGTCCGTTTTCACGTCCCCGCACCCTGCCTGTCCGCATAAAAAAGCAGGCGTGGATATACCTGGCCGCTTGAGGTATTATGAAACAGATATGACGGACAGCGACCAGGACAAAATCCACCAAAAATTGAAAAGCGTGGCGCGGGACGCGGCGGAACTGCCGGGCTGCTATATCATGCGGGACGGGGACGGTCGGATAATCTATGTCGGCAAGGCTAAGTCGCTGCGAAACAGGCTGGTTTCTTACTTTAGCGGGCGTAAGGATGTTAAGACCGCGACGCTCTTGAAACGGACACGCTCAATCGAAACGATTGTGGTTTCCAACGAGTACGAGGCGCTTCTGCTGGAAAACACGCTGATAAAACAGCATACGCCGCGTTACAATATAAATTTGAAGGACGGCAAGTCCTACCCCGTGATTCGGCTGACAGCGGAAGCGTTTCCCAGACTCTTCAGGACACGGCACATCATCGAGGATGGCTCGCGGTACTTCGGTCCCTTTGCCAACGTACAGGCGGTTGACGGGATGCTGCATCTTATTGAAAAACTGTTTCCGCTGCGGAAGTGCCGTACCCTGCGTAAACGCGATAACCCGTGCATGTACTTTCATATTGGGCGCTGCGCCGCGCCGTGCTGCGGTAAAATTGACGGGGCCGCCTATGCGGTTCACGCGGAGCGGACGGCGAAACTTCTTTCAGGCGGTACCGAGTCCCTGATAACCGATTTGCGGTTAAAGATGCACGAGGAAGCCGCCGCACTCAATTTTGAAAAGGCGGCGGAACTCAGGAACGCGATTGCCGATGTCGAGAATCTTGCCGCCGCCAACTCGGTCGTGGATTTTGACGAGACAGGGCGCGACTACATTGCCTGGGCCGCTGAGGGGATACTTTCGACATTCAGCGTGTTTTCGATGCGGGGCGGTAAACTCACGGGCAGGGAACTGTACCGCGCCTGTTCCGCCGCCGCCGAGGAAGAATCGCTTGAGACTTTTATCTCGTCGTACTATTCGGAGGATCGTCCGCCGCCCGCAAAAATATTTCTGATGACGGAAACAGTGTCAGACGGACAGGCTGAGGGGCAGGGGGGGCGCTTTCCCAACATGACGCGGTATTTAAATGAACGCTTCGGTTACGCGCCGGAATTCTGTTCCCCTGAAACCGGCGGCGAAGACGGACGGAAACGGCACGAAGCGGCGCTCGCGATGGCAAGGCAGAACGCGACGGAGGATCTGCGGAAGCGGCTCAAGGAACGCGGTTCCGAACCGGCGCTTGACGAACTTCGCTCGGCGTTGAACCTGCGCCGCCGCCCTGAACGTATCGAGGGTTTTGACATAGCCCAGCTTGACGGAAAGCATCCTGTGGCAAGCCTCGTTTCCTTTAAAAACGGCGTCCCCGACAAGAAAAATTACCGCCACTTTAAGCTGCGTACCGTTATCGGCGTCGTTGACGACTTTGCCGCAGTGCGGGAGGCCGTCAGGCGGCGTTACTCCCGCCTTATCCGTGAGGGCAGGGATCTGCCGGATCTTATACTGATAGACGGGGGCGTCGGGCAGGTGAATGCGGCGCGGGGCGTTCTTGCCGAACTGGGGCTTGACTGCCGCCTTGCCGGTCTTGCCAAGCGCGACGAGGAAATCTGGCTGCCCGGAGCGCGTGAACCGCTTAGACTTTCGCGGCGTTCAGAGGCTCTGAAGGTCTTGCAGGCTGTCCGCGATGAGACACACCGCTTCGCTACCGGGCTGAATCAGCGCCTGCGCTCAAAAGAAGCGTCCTTCCCCCTTCTCGAATCGATAGACGGCGTAGGTGTACGGCGGGCGGCACGGCTTATGAAGCGGTACGGCAGCCTTGACGCGATCGCCGCCGCGGACGCGGCGGAAATCGCCGCCGCCTGCTCACTCAGCCTGACGCTTGCCAAAACGGTAAAAGCGGCGGCCCGCCTCGTTCTAGATCCCTCAGCCAACTGCCTGTCAACAGGGCGGTCAGCCACTTTCACAAATTGCGTTCAGGACGATAGCAGCAATTGACTGATGGGGCAAGCAGTTATTTATCGCCCTTTCGCGGCGGGGTCTGCTCCCACGCCCTTCAGTATAAACTTGACCCGCAAAAATTTTATCTGATGAAAAGCTCCCCGCCGCGCCAACAACCGGGAACCCCTGTTCCGCGGGGCCGGGCCCTGGCGCTGCCCGCCAATATTCCTTAAAGAGCGGTTCGTATGCCTTAACGAGTCGTCCGCCGAGGAAAATCCGTGGCTGAAAAGTCTCGGAGGCGGCTTCGTTGCGACGGGGGCTTCATCGTCCCGTCACCGGTATTCAATTCAACATTCGGCAATAAGCGCGCGCAGTTTCAGTATATAGGACGCTTCCACCGAAAGCTCGTCAAGCTCCATATCGACAAAGGTTTTTGTCAGCGCGAGGTCCGCGCCCAGACTGCCGCAGATGCCGCACCAGATGCCCGCTTTGTGGGCGTTCTCGCAGGTCAGGCGGATAAGGCGCAGTATCGCTTCGTGGCGGGTGTCGCAGAAGGAGGCGACGGAATCGTTTTGCCGGTCTATGGCCAGCGTGTATTGGGTCAGGTCGTTGGTGCCGATGCTGAAGAAATCCGCTTCCTTTGCCAGCAAGTCGCTTATGACCGCCGAGGCCGGCGTTTCTATCATGATGCCGATGGGTACGTCCGCCTTGAACGGAATGCCCCGCGCAGACAGTTCTTCCCGCGCCGCTTTAGCCTGTTCCTTGGCCCGCCGCAGTTCGTCAAGCGAGACTATCATGGGGAACATGATCGCCGCATTACCGTGCGCCGACGCCCGGTAAATGGCGCGTAACTGTGTTTTGAAAAGATCGGGCCGTGTAAGACAGATTCGGATCGCCCTCATGCCCATAGCGGGGTTTTCTTCCTTGGGCAGGCGGAAATAGTCAACCTGCTTGTCCGCGCCTATATCCAGGGTGCGGATTACGACCTGGCGATCCCCCATTTTTTCCAGTACTTTGCGGTAGCTTTCGTATTGGGTGTCCTCATCGGGATAGTCGTCCCGGCCCAGGTAGAGGAATTCGCTGCGGAAAAGGCCGACCCCCTCGGCGTCCCCGGCAAGGGCGGCGTCCGCGTCGGCAACCGAGCCGATGT
>JAISLM010000143.1 GCA_031290855.1 Spirochaetaceae bacterium | reverse complement strand
ACGCGCACAATGTTTTGGACAAACCGCGTGGCGGTTTGTCTTCCGCCGCCGCGCATCGCTGACTGCCCGCCATAGGCGGGCCGCCGCCGCCAAAAGAGCTTGCCAAATTTTTTTTCTTTTGTTATTCTAAATGAACACTAGACGGGGCCGCGGCGCGGCGGCGGGATAAAGGCCCGGCGCGGGACGCAACTTGGAACCGCGGCCCCCCCCCCCCCCCAGTTCCGCGTCCTGACTTTGTTTCCATTTCCACAGACATATTATTTCCGCCCGGACGGGGTATGACCCCATCCCGACTTAATTCGTTTCCGGGTAACGAATTAGGAGAGGGAACGGCGGATCGAAGGGCGCGGCGGTTATTCCGTCCCTATCCCTTGCGCGTTTTGGCTGACCAACACCCCGGCTGCAAAACTCGAAGTTCGGCCATATAGAATTTCGTCTTTGTATTTTTCCCGATGAACCGTTCCTAAAAATCTACGTGAACGCCCTTGTCATACAGGTGACAACTATACGCCTGAGGGTTCGGCGCGGGCTTCTACGCCGGGTATGCGGCCAAAAAGTATCGCGGAGGCTTCCGCGTGGTTTTTCTGATCTTCGTTTCGGTAAAAAAACAGAATCTGCACGGCCTGCGCCGCCTGCCGTTTTGAAATAAAGTCATGCAGGCTTCCGCCCCGTATTCCGGCGCTGCGGGCCAGGGCCATCACAAGGACGCTTCGCGGGCCGGCAAGCGGCGATAGAGACGGCAGCCGGGAGCCGTCGCCCGGCGCGGTACGGTAAGGCCGGGCGAGCAGCGCGGGAAGCTCGCCCGCCCTGCCGCTTTTGAGTCCGCTTCCGCTAAAGCCGATCAGGGCCTCGATGCCACAGGCCGTCTTTTCAAGCAGGACGGAAAGGGCTGCGGAGCAGAGCCAGTCTACCGCCGCCGCGCCTTGTTCCGCCGTGTAGAGCGCGTCGTCGGCCTCCGTGTCGATGATCATAATGAACTGGGAGTGCGGCGGCGGCTCGCGCTCCTCCTGCCGCACAAACAGCTCGCCCGCGTGGGAGTACAGCTTCCAGTTTATGCGGCGCGGATCGTCGCCCGGAACGTAAGGGCGCTGTTCCAAGAGCTCGTCCGTCTTGCGGAGGCTCGTTTCGTTCCGTCTTTCCGAGCCGCTCGCTAGGAGCCTTGGTTCGGGCCGCGTTTCCGACGGAAGCGGCAGTACGAGCAGGCGCTCCGCCCTGCCCTGGGGCAGACGCAGCTCGTGGCGGAAAAACCCGAAAACGTCCCTTATGACAAGGCTGTCGTAAGCTCCGTAGTAAGCGCCGCGACAGGCCGCCGGAAAGGCGGCGGCGGCTTTTTTGAAAAAGCCGCCGTCAAAAATATGTTCTATTTTCTTGCCGTCTTTTGTCGCGAGTTCCAGCCTGTAGCGTACAAGCACCGCCGGCATTTGGAAAAACCGCGTCCGCCGCGAGAGCCGCAGCGTTCCGTTCCTGCCGGCGGTCACTTTTTCAGGGCTTATCCGCACGGACAGCATGGCGGCTTTTTTCTTGTGGAGCGTGGATGTCAAAAGAACCGCCAAAAAACAGTACGCTAGACATAGCGCGAACACGGCTCCGGCAAGGATCAGGACGTGTTCCTTGCGCGTGACGCCCGTGATAAAAGCAAGCACGGCGGTACAGATCGTTAAAAAGCCTATGGGACGCGGTTTGGGGAACTTTGCTACGCGCATCATTTGCTCAAGAATATATCGTTTTTGCCGTCGTAGGCCACTTCTGTTTTTAATTCGGAAATAGGCAGCCATTGTATCACAAAAGACACCTGCGTGTCGAATTGATAGTTCTGGCCTGTCGGACGCCAGGGCGACATCGATACCGTAAGTTTGGCGTCCCAGTCGCCAAGGTGGTGCGTCGTCGAAAAGTTGAAAGACTTCAATTTGAAACCGGAATTCCTACGCAGTTCTTCGTTATCAAACCTGAAAGAATTGATCAGGTCTTCAAAGAAGTTGTCGTTGATTGACGGAGACCTCGGTATGTCCGAGGAATATTCGTTAAAGAACGGAAGATCCTTCAGATACCAGTACATCTGCACGTTTTTTGAATTTGTTCCCATCGAAAGCGACAGGAATTTTGTGATGTTCAACGTAAGGCTGATCGAAAATTCCAGGTACGATTCGGTGTAGTTCAACAGGTTAAGATCAAGCTTCGCGGAAGGATCCAGCGAAAAAGAAAGCAGTTTGTTTAACAAATTTTCTTTTTTGATCGACGGGTTAAATGAAAATTTCAGCGATACCGGACGCAGTTTTTCCTCGCTGTTTTGATCGATAGCCCAGCCCGTTACGTTACCGCTTGAGTCCTCCGTCAGTATATGTTTTTTTACGCGGGAGGACGTGTAGGCTCCGGAAAATTTGCCTAGCGTCAGCGTCGAATTGTAAGTCGTCAGCTCAGAATATTCCGGGCTGTAAGTTATAACCTGATCCAGTTTGTATCCGGGCTTAAACGTCAGCGTTTCCGTAAAGTAAACCGGCATATACTTGATGTTGTCCGAAAACGGTTCGTTTATGTCCGTCCTGATATTCGTCGTGGATATCCATGCGTTTATCGTACTGTTCATGCCGAATTTTGTAGTTAGCGGAGGCAGATCCGTATTCAACTGCAAAGTCTGAGGTTTATCCAGTATCGAAACGCCCATATTCATCGCGAGGTTGTGCCTGCTGATTTTTTCCTTGGTCCATTCGCCGTAGATGACATCCCATTCGGGTGCGCTTCCTCTGGCGCTGACAAGTTTTGATTCCGCCAGCTTTCCTTCCAGCGAATACTTGACATTGGTGCTTTTCCATGCCGGCGCCCAGTAAAGAGGGTTTATCGTCGTACTGTGCACCCAGGACGTTGACCAGCTCGTGTTCTGGTAATCGGAATATTTTTCGGCGTCGATATTCTCCTCTTTGCTGTACTCCGGGGCTTCAAGGTCCCTGTACGGGTGATCCTGCCACTGCGCCCTTCCCGTGACGCCGCCGGACAGCGCGAACAGGTTGTTATTCGGGTCCGATACGGTTATGTTCGTGTTTCCGGTCGCACTGACACGGGTCAAGATCGATCTGATGTCCGACAGATCTATATCTTTGGGGGAAGTCCAGTCCGCCGTGCTGTAATTCAATTCCGAGGCGCTTGCCGGAGTCAGACTGTAGTTCCACGAAATTTTCAAGCCTGTACTACGGCCCATATCGAAAGTTTGATCCAAGGCAGGCACATAGAGCGAAAAAGGCCTGGCAAACGAAGCCGAACCCGTCTGGCTGCCGGCAGCCTCCGCTTCATTTTCCCAGGGG
Organism: Spirochaetaceae bacterium; assembly: GCA_031290855.1. GTDB lineage: Bacteria > Spirochaetota > Spirochaetia > Treponematales > Breznakiellaceae > JAIRMY01. Next base: position 5,722 of record JAISLM010000143.1, on the reverse strand, counting down.
GAATGAAGCGTTCCGAAACCTTTCAACGGGTCGGGTACCTCTTTGTCCTTTTCCGTAAGCGAAGTTACGCTCGTCCATGTCAGCGGCGTCCCGCTTATTCCTCCGCTTATCGAGTACAGCGTGAATTTGTCGGGATAATAAAAATCCCTCTGGGGGGATGTAGCGCGGACCGTGTCCGGTATCGCCGTGTTATGCGTCCTCACGGCAAAATGATAAACACTGGATATGCTGTTTATTGACAGGGTGGATATGTACGGCGAAAGCGCGGTTGTCGAAAGCTGCGGCCTCACCGTCAAACTCCATTCGTAAGCGCCTAGTCCGGCGACATTCGTATCGGGCGTGTCGGGTGTGGCAGCCCCCTGAATTATCATCTCCATCCAGTCGATGCTTTCGGATCGATTCAAGACATCGTGGTCTATAAACGGATCGGAATACACCGGGAGGCTCAGGCTGAGTGAGCCGTACTTGCCGGAAAACGAGGGCGCCGTTTTCAGCCTGTAGCGTAACGGAACCTCGACGCCGAATATGTAAGCGGAATCCCAGTGGTCCTTGTTATCGACACCCACATTGTACGGCGTGTATTTGAGGCCCGTCGAAGGCTCGAAAATCGTGCGCGTAAAAGCGAGCCCGCCCGAAAGAGTAAAGTCGTTTAGAATGCCTGATTTCGGCAGGCTTATCTCCGTACCGACATAGAAGCCCAGGTTGGTATAGGCGTCCGCAAGGATGGAAAACTTTTTTGTGTCCGTGCTGGTGTCCTTTCGGCCGGTTGTACGCAGAAAGAGCCCCTCGCGCACACGCTCCACCCCTTCCCCGCTGCCCAGAATTTGGCTGATCGAATTCTCCTTGAGCGCGCTTGCGTCAGGCCGGCCAAATATGTACGTTGTGGTCTGCAAAAAAGTACCTTCCCTGGTCCGCGTGCCTAGCGCGGGATGTATCACCATCTCGTCGGCGGGGAAAAAGAAAAACGGCACCCAAAGCACCGGTATTTCGCCGACGCGCAGCGTGGCGTTAAACATGGCCCAGTCCGATCCCGGCAGTATCCAGAGCTTGCCGGCGTCAAGCGACCAGAAAGGCTCCTCCGTCTTCGCGTTTGTCACGCGGGCCTTCTTTAGAACGGTCGTTTCGGCGTCGGTCTGCGATATAACCTGCCCCGCGAAACGGTACGCCGTCTCGCTGCCCGCTATCGAGCGCTCCGACACCGTATCGATGAACGATCCGATCCATGTATCAAGGTTTATCGTTATGCTGTCGCCTTTGAACGTTTCCTTTTTATCGCCGTCTTCCTTGACATACTCGACGCCGCCGCTAGCCGTCAGCACGTTGCGCGTCCTGTTGTAAATGATGTCCCAGGCCTTGATACGGTGGCGGGCTTCGCCGTCCTTCAGGCTCAAAACCACGCCCCCCGAAAGGCGGGCGTACTCCTCATCCACGGCTTCGACGGTAAAGTATTCCGTGGTCTTGGCCGTCTCGATCGTAACAACTTTTTGATTGGCCGCGCTGCCGCCGGGAAGCTGCAGGCCAAAATGAAGACGGATACGGTTTGCCAGTTCCTCACGGTTCCCTCCCTCGCTCAGGCCCAGTTCGCGGCACCATTCGGCGAGTTCCAGCATGGTACTGGTCTTAACCTCAAGGTCTATGATACGGTCGGCCTGCATCTTTTCCTGCTGGGCCGCAAGCTCTTCCTCTGTAAGCGCTGCCCCCGGTACGCTGCCCCCGTCGTCCTCCCCGGCAGCCGCCGCGCTTTCCTCCGACTCCTGCGCGTAAAGATCCTGTACGCGGGAAAGCCCCCACGGGAGGAAATCCGGCGCAACTGTCTGAAAGAGGAAAATAGTAAGTAAAATGAACGGCTTGCATACGGCGGCGCGGACAAACGCCGTTTTCACGGGCCCGGCATAAACCTTCACATCATAAGCATATTAACCCGCCGGTTATCACAGATTCTAGCCACCGGTATGTTTCAGCCGCCCGCAGGCGATCAGCCTCCGGAGCCGTGCCGAACAGCCGGGACAATGCCTCCGGCGCTATGCCGTCCATTAGTTCCCGTATCGTGTTGTCGCAGGGTATTTCGGACACCCCAAACAGGGTTTCCATGTTGTTGCGCCGCCGCAGGCTTTTCATGGCCCGCTGAAAACGGAGCAATGAAGGATACAAAAAGAAAAATACGGCAAACGCGCACATCAGCACGTCCGTAATCCGATGCCTCAAGACGTTCCCGCCACGCCGCACATCGGGGATCCTATCCCCCGCCGCCCGCAAACTGCCAGGCAGCCGTTTTATGATTCCCTCTCCCATGCCTCCACTTTAACATGTTTTTTAAAATGAGAATTGCTGGCCGCGGCGTTGGCGGCTTGCTTTTTACGGGGGCGTGGTGTAAAACCCTCAAGCTGTGGGGAAAAAAGAATTTGACGATTACTACCGTGCCCTGTACGGCGGGCGCTGGGACAGGCTCGCCGGGGCGCTGGGGGAAGCGGCGCGGCGTGGGCCGTATACGGTCGGGCCGGGCAAGCCTTACATGATCGACTACGCTTCCGTGCTGGCGGCCCGATCCCTCCGGCTGCCCGCGCAGGGGCTGGTTCTGGACGCCTGCGCCGCACCGGGCGGAAAAACGCTCGTTCTGGCTGCGGAAAGCGCCCCGCAGGTGAAGATACTGGCAAACGAGATGTCGGCGGCAAGGCGGAGGCGTCTTGTCAGCGTACTGGACGAGCACCTTGACGGCGAGACGCGGGATAAGGTCAGCGTGTCCGGCTTTGACGCCGCCGCTATAGCGTCGCGGAAAAGCGAACACTCCCGCTTCGACGGCATCCTGCTCGACGCACCCTGTTCCTGCGAGAGGTACGTTCTTGGAAGCGAAACGCATCTGGCGCGGTGGACCCCGGTGCGTCCCCGCTTCCTTGCCGGGCGGCAGTGGGCGCTGCTTTCGGCGGCTTTCCTTCTGCTGAAGGAAGGCCGCAGCCTAGTCTACTCGACCTGCGCCCTTTCTTTTGAGGAGAACGACGGTGTCGCATCCCGCCTCCTCTCGAAGTACGGCGGCGGTGTCAGTCTCGACAGGCCCGACTTCCGCGAGGGGGAAGATACCCTTTACGGCAGGATCATCCTGCCCGATACCGGAAGCGGAATGGGGCCGATCTACGTTGCGCGTTTCCGCAAGTAGCGCCGCCGCCATCACTCCGCCCGTTTGCAGAGGATGATCGCCACGGGCAGAAGCAACGCGAGCCAGACGAGCAGGGCCAGCGGTGGAAGGATGCCGCCGCCCCGCATTCCCTTAACGGCCTGGGTTAGGGGCAGCAGTTCGATCAGCTTCCGGGGGATAGCCGGGAAGCGGTCCAGCGGGAAGAAGGTGCCGCAGAGGAAGGACATGGGGGTAATGATAAAGCTTGACGTTTTCGCCATATCGGCGTGCGAATCGATAAGGAGGCCGGCGATAAAGCCCATCGTCGAGAATACGGCGCAGTTCAGAGCGAGGAGCAGGACGAAGTAAAAATCGATTTTTAGGCCCGTGCGGAACAGGAGCGATGCCGCCGTGATCAGCGCGGCGCTATACAGGCAGCGCAGCACGTTGGCGCTGATGCGGGCAAGCGTAAAGACCGGCATACTGACAGGGCTTATCATCACCGTCTCGAAGGTCTTTTGGTAGATCCGGGCCATATTGATGTCGTTGGCTATCACACTGAAACCCTGCGTCATCCCGTTCATCGCGATTATGCCCGGCATCACGAAGGCCGTGTACGACGCGCCGTCTACGGTGAACGCGCCGCCCAGCCCCCAGCCAAACGCGAATAGGTACATGAGCGGCCCGGTCAGTGCGCCGAGCGTTATGTCAACGATTTTGCCCCTGAAGAGCACCCATTCCTTCCATAGTATCGACGCAAACTGAGTCATCCCGGCCCCCGCCTAGTCCCCAAGTCCTTTTTGGGTAAGCTTGATGAAGGCGTCCTCCAGATTCGCCTCCCTCACCCGAAAGCCGCTTTCAAGCCGCGATGCGCCGGACAGCGCCTCGGCGCGGCTGCCGAAGAAGCGCTGCACCGTCCGGCCGCCCTCGAAGTATTCCAGCACGAAAGCGCCCGCTTCCTTCACCATGTCCGCCGGGCTTCCCGTCCGTACCAGCCTGCCGCCGTCGATCATGCCGAGCCGGGAACAGAGCGTCGCGGCCTCCTCCAGGTAGTGCGTCGTCAGCAGTATCGTGAGCCCCTGTTTATGAAGTTCCCGGAGCAGGTCCCAGATCCGCCTCCGCCACGGCGCGTCCAGCCCGACACTCGGCTCGTCCAGAAGGAGGATGTCCGGTTCGTGCATCAGCGCCTTCACGACCATCAGCTTGCGCCGCATCCCGCCCGAAAAAGTCCTGGCCTTGTCGTCTTTCCTGCCGGCAAGCCCCGCGAAATCAAGCAGTTCCCCGGAGCGCCGCCGCCGTCTTTCGTGCGGGAGACCGTAGAGCCTCCCGTGGTATTCAAGGTTTTGCAGCGCGGAAAGCTCGTTTTCAAGGTTAGAATACTGGGGGACGATGCCCAGCCGCCTTTTCGCGGCAGTAAGGTTCCTGTCGATGCGCTTGCCGTCTATGCTGATAAAGCCCGCGCCTGGGGCCGTAAGCGCGCTTGTCATCCGCAGCAGCGTCGTCTTGCCCGCGCCGTTCGGCCCCAGGAGGCCGAAAAACTCAGCCCTCCCTATTTCAAGCGAAAAGTCCGACACGGCGCAGACAGCACCGTACCTTTTTGTAACGTTTTTGTATAAAATCATTCGTGGAGATTGGAGAATAGGGGATTCGAACCCCTGACCTATAGATTGCGAACCTATCGCTCTACCAACTGAGCTAATTCCCCGTTGACAGAATCAGTATACAGAAGAGTTTTTTTCGAATCAATAGGCGGCGCGGGCTGCCTGCGGGACTCTTGCGGACAATCCTGCAGGCCTGGAATCTGCCGTTTATAAGCGCTTGCCCCTACCGCCGGCCGCGTACCCTTTAATCCCGTAGCGATAAAAAATCTATAAATTTATTCGCAGTGGGGTCTGCTCCCCCGCCTTACCCCTCCTTATCAGGTTAGGCAGGAGGTAAAACGTCAGGCAAAACAGCTTAATGCATCGCTTACAAGATACCCCGCCTTATCCCTTCCTTTTGGGGTTAAGAAGGCGGTAGAACGTCAGGCAAAACAGCTTGACGCTGTTTCGTGGCGGGGAGGTTCATTCCACCGTGTTTACGATGCCGTTTCTATGCCAGGCTATTTTCGCACTTCAAAAAAAATTCGGCGTTGACATTATTTGTAAAAACAAATAGCATTTTCAACATGGGACGGGGCCTGATCAGCCTGTAAAACCTGATCGTTTGAAGGCGTCCGGCTTACGGGCAATAGCGCAGTCGGTTAGCGTACAAGTCTGGGGGACTTGGGGCCGGCGGTTCGAATCCGCCTTGCCCGACTAGGGGATCTTCGGTGGAAAGTGAGGCTAATTCCTTGTATATCAAGGAGTTAGCCTCAATTTTCTCGGGTCTAGTACCCCCGAAACGCGGCGTGTTTCCGCATTACTTTTCCTTAGTGTCAAAACTTATGTCAACATTTGGAGAAAATGTAATGCGTTTTCATGCCCCGTTTTCTCTATTTCGCCGTAGAACCGGCAAGGGTCTTTTTATTCGCGGTGGGGGCTGCTCCCCATAGGCACTAACTTAGACTTAACGGTATGCTGTAAAAAATGCCGGAGGTTTGTGGTATGCCGTCGATAGCCCGGTTACTGCCGT
>JAISLM010000142.1 GCA_031290855.1 Spirochaetaceae bacterium | reverse complement strand
GCCGCGGCTCACGTAAGGCAAAGTCTACAAAGATTTGGTATTAAACCAGACGATATTATAAACTTCCTTACAGAACGAGCCTCCGCTCCAACTAACACAACGCTTAAGATACCGCGCGGCTTGCCGCGCGGAGGCTCATTTGGCCGAATATTGTTTTTGAGCAAACCGCCGTAGTTTTGGGTGACAGCTTTTTAACAGACTTTTGAACGTATGTATGTCGGCCGCTACTATAACCTGTAAGGCTTTGGGAATCCCGTTTTAACTTAATAGTCATGTAGATGTATATTTGGTATAGTACTTTCATGGAAAAGATGAGAAACACACGGATAATATGTACTATGGGGCCGGCGGTGGACAGCGTTGACATGATACGCGCTCTTATTCGCAAGGGTATGAACGTGGCTCGGTTTAATTTTTCGCACGGCGATCATAAGGACAAGGCTGAAACGATAGCCAGGGTACGGCAGGCGGCGGCGCTTGAAAATGCCACGATAGCGCTGCTGATGGATACCAAGGGGCCTGAGATACGTACCGGTCTCGTGAAAGACGGCAAGAACATCGTGCTCGACGCGGGCGAAACGGTGGACGTGATAGCTGTGTGCGACGCGGAGAAGCTGTACGGAGCTGATGGGGCTTTTACGCTGAAAGAAGGCGGGAAGACGCGGATCATCGTGAGTTATGAGCTTTTGGCGGACGACATCAGGGAGGGGGCGCGGATCCTGATTGCGGACGGCATCCTGTCGCTCGAATTCTCAGAGCTCCAGGGGCGGGTAATACGCTGCAAGGTCGAGACGGGCGGGGAGCTAGGCAGCAGGAAGAATGTCAACGTGCTGGGCGTACACACCCGTCTGCCGGCCTTGTCCGAACAGGACAAGGCGGACCTACGCTTTGCGGCGGGGGAGGGGATGGACTGTGTGGCGGCTTCCTTTATCCGAAAGCGGCAGGATGTTACCACGATAGAAAAATTTCTCGCCTCTATAGGTTCCGATATGCCGGTTATCGCGAAGATCGAGGACGAGGAGGGGCTGGAGAACATCAACGACATAATCCGCGTATCGGCGGGGATCATGGTGGCCCGCGGCGATCTTGGCGTGCAGATACCGCCGGAACAGGTGCCGCTGGCGCAGAAGCGTATCATCGAGCTGTGCAACAACGAGGGGAAGCCGGTGATAACCGCGACCCAGATGCTCGATTCGATGATACGCAACCCGCGTCCTACCCGCGCCGAGGCCGCCGATGTCGCAAACGCGATTCTGGACGGCAGCGACTGTGTTATGCTGTCCGGCGAGACGGCCAGCGGCGCGTACCCGGAGGAGGCGGTAGAAACGATGAACCGGATAGCGATGACGGTGGAGGCTTCGGACGTGTACAGGCAGCACCAGCTTGAGCGGCGCGCCCGCCTGTCGCGAAGCGGCGATATGCCGCAGTCCATAGCGGAATCTGCCGTGATGATAGCGGAAACGATAAACGCGGCCTGCATAATTACGCCGACAATATCCGGCAATACCGCCCGGCTTGTCAGCAAATACCGTCCTTCGCGCCCTATCATAGGCGCGTCGCCCAGCGAGAAGATTCGCCGCAGGATGCAGCTGTACTGGGGCATCGTCCCGCTGGCCGTCCAGAGCGAGCTTGACAGCGAGGCCACGATACAGGGCGCCCAGAGCGCGGCGATAAAAGAGGGCTACATCAAGGTGCCGGACAAGGTCGTGTTTACGGCAGGGGTGCCGGTCAATTCGCCGCACTCGGCAAACATGATACGGATCCATGTGATCGGCAAGATACTTGGGCGCGGGCAGCGCGGCTTCGGCGGACACTGCACGGGCCGTATCGTGAAGGCGAACACGCTGGCCGAGGCTTCCTACCTGCTGCGCAACAGCGGCGGTGAAATCCTGCTGACCCACACCCTCGACAATTCGTTCATCCCGATCATCAGGATCGCGCGGGGGATAATCGTCGAAGGCTCCTCCGAATTCCCGCGTGATATGCTCAAGATGATAAACCCGAACATCGTCTACGTCGCCCAGGTTGACAAGGCGATGACACATATCGAAGAACGTATCACTGTTACAATAGACGGAAACGAAAAGATCGTGTACGAAGGAACTATAGAATGAAGCGCACTCCGCCGCCTTATCCAAGGCGGCGGAGGCTAGCTGTTCAGTCCTTTGCTGATACCGTCCAGAACGCCGTTTACAAACCTGAAAGAATCGTCAACGCCGTACTCCAGGCACAGTTTTACCGCCTCCTCGATTGTAACGGAGGCGGGTACATCCTTCTGAAAGAGCAGCGAATAGACGCTTAGGCGCAGTATCGCAAGATCGACGCGCTTCAGCCGGGAAAAGGCCCAATTCTGTATTGTCTGGCGGATTTTCTTGTCTATGACGGCGATGTTTTCTATCGTGCCGGCTATCAGCAGGCGGGGAAACACGAGTTCGGCCTCCCCAAGCCTTTCGAGTTTGTCGCCGTCCACCCACGGAAAGGCCAGCAGCTCTTCTACGGGCGTATTGGCCGCCTCCCACGCATAGAGGGCTTCCATAGCCAAAACCCTCCCCTTCCATCTGGACATATTAGTAGTTTAGATTCTCTTCAAAAATTTTGTAAGGATTGCCCTTTCGCAGTTCGTCGATAAGTTCCTGCTGGGCCCGTGCGACAATTTCCTGCTGGCGCTTCTGCATGATGCTTTCACGTATCACCGTCCTGACCGTTTCGTTGTAAACAAGGTGGGTGTCTTCCAGCGTAAGGAATTTCTTGGGGTACTTGTGGGTAACCTTGATGATGTAGAAGCCGCGCGCCTGCCCCGACGGTATCTCAAGCACCCCTGAAATCTTGCCCTGTTCCAGCTTTAGGGCCTCTTCAAGGAAGGCCAGTCCCGCCCGCTGCTGGCCGGCGGCGTTCTTTTGCAGTATGCTGCGCTGCGACACGTTATAACCGGCGCTAGGCGAGCGCCCCTGCTGTAGTTTTTCATCGAAGTTTTCGGGATTGTTGTTGATATCGCGGGCCATCTTGTTGGCCGCGTCCCGTTTCTTGGTTTTTTCCGCGTCGTTTACGACCGGGAACACGATAGCGGAGAATTCCACCGTTTCCGGCTGTACCAGTTCAGTCGAATTAATCTCGTACTCTTTTACGATTTCCGCCTCCGTGGGCTCTTTTATTGAACGCAGCACATCCTGTTTTTTTGACATCAGGTACTTCTGCACCGTTAGCGCCTTTTTTGCCTGATCGCGGTACGCCGCCAGTTCCAGGCCGGTCTGTTGCCTGATCGCTTCATTGAACTCCGCGTCGGTCGGGCTGTGTCCCAGCATCTGTGCAAGTTGACCGCGCAACTCGCTGAACTGCTGATTAACTTCCCCGTCCGTAACGACGATCTTTTCTTTTTCCGCCGCCTGCAGCGCGAGCCGCTCATTTATCATGCTGTTCAGGATATCGCGCCTTTCGGCGGCGACCAAAGGCCGTCCCATGGCCGTTTCCATCTGCCTGACCTGTTCCCTCAGCATCTTGACGGTGATAGGTTCTGTTTTTGTCAGCGTTACGGTCGCTACCGTTTTAAGGTCGTTCTGCGCCAAAACGGCGGTCACGGAAAGAAGCACGAGCCCCAATGATATAAACTTTTTTTTCATGTCAACACCTGCATTCGGAAAACATCGTATTTTACACTATTAGAACAGATCGAGTTGAAAAAAGCAACATCGCCTGCCGCCTGTCGTCCTGAGTGTTTCGGCCGTTACGTCAAAGCGGCAGGGACGGCGGGCCGCTTGTATGCGGGTGTGCGGGCGGGGTAGAATTCGGGGATGAAGTTCTCACAGTTTTTTATACCTACGCTTAGGGAAGCGCCGGGGGATGCGGCGGTGGCGAGCCACGCTCTGATGCTGCGCGCCGGGATGATGAGGCGGCTGTCCAACGGGCTTTTTGCCTACCTGCCGCTCGGCCTGCGCTCGCTGCGGAAGCTGGAACGGATCATTCGGGAAGAGATGGACGCGACGGGGGCGCTTGAGGTGAAGCCGACCGTGATCGTGCCGGGCGAGCTTTGGAAAGAGTCGGGGCGCTGGGACACTATGGGCGAGGCGCTGCTCCGCGTTAAGAACCGGCTGGGCGGCGATTTTGTCGTGTCGCCGACGGCGGAGGAAGCGGTCACTTCCCTCGTGCGGGACGACCTTTCCAGTTACAGACAGCTTCCGCTCAACCTGTATCAGATAAACACGAAGTACCGCGACGAGGTGCGCCCGCGTTACGGGGTGATGCGGGGCAGGGAATTCATCATGAAGGACGCTTACTCGTTCCATGTGGACGAGGCGAGCCTCAACGGGACTTATCAGGATATGGGGCGGGCGTACCGGCGGATTTTCCGGCGCTGCGGGCTGTCCGTGATACCCGTTCGGGCCGATTCGGGGGCGATGGGCGGGAGCGGCTCGGAGGAGTTCATGGTGGAAAGCGAGATCGGCGACAACACCCTCGTGCTCTGCAAGGCTTGCGACTATGCGGCCAATGTCGAGAAGGCGGCCTGCAAACCCGATTTCGCCCCGCTCTCCGCCGCCGCGAAGGAGGCCGCCGCCGCGCTGCCGCCCGTGAGCAGGATCGACACACCGGATGTCAAAAGCATAGCGGAGCTGTGCGGTTTCCTGAAAATGGATGCCGGGAAGTTTATCAAGACTCTGATCTACCGCGCCTCCAACATCGAGTGCGGGGACGCCGAGGCGCGGGGCTTCATGTCGCCCGAATTCTTTGCCGTGCTGATTCGGGGAGACCTTGAGGTGAACGAGGCGAAACTTGCCGCGCTGGTCCGTGCCGGGGAGGTCTGCCTTGCCGACGATGCCGACGTTGTACGGCTTACGGGCGCGCCCGTCGGGTTCGCGGGGCCTGTCGGTCTTAGCGGGCTCACGATAATCGCGGACGAGACGGTGAGCGCGATGAGCGACGCCGTCACGGGGGCGCTTGCCGGGGACGCGCACTACCGGAACGTGGCTTTCGGGCGCGATTTTACGCCGGACATCGTAGCCGACATCCGCACCGTCGTGGCGGGTGACCGCTGCCCGCTCTGCGGCGGCGAATTGTACGAAAAGAAGGGGAACGAGCTGGGGCATATCTTCAAGCTGGGCTACAAGTACACGAAAGCGATGAAGGTAAGTTTCCTTGACGAGGACGGCAAGGCGCGGACACCTATAATGGGCTGCTACGGGATCGGCCTTGACAGGACGCTGGCCGCCGTGATCGAGGAACACCACGACGAGGCCGGGATCGTCTGGCCGGTGTCGCTGGCCCCGTTCGAGGCGCTCATAGTGCCGGTCAAGTACGGGGGGGCGGCGAAGGATGCGGCGGACAGGCTGTACACCGAGCTTGCCGGCCTCGGCGTTGACACGCTGCTTGACGACAGAAGCGAGAGGGCCGGCGTCAAGTTCAACGACGCCGACCTTATCGGCATTCCGTTCCGCATCGTGCTGGGCGAGAAGAACCTTGCGGCGGCTCCCCCCCTCGTGGAACTGAAGCGGAGGGATTCAGGCGATGTCCGCCTTGTGGAACTTTCCCGCGCCGCCGCCCTGATCGACGAAGAGATTAACCGGCGGCAGGTTTAACGCAGGGCGTTCAGTATGAAAAGGGCGCTTGGCTAAAGAGCCGCCGGGCTTAGCGGCTGCGTTTTTTGATAAATTTGTTTAGGTTCTTTAAAAGGAGGAAGATTAGGGGGGCAAGGGCCGCGTTCATCGCAAGTTCTACCCAGAGTGTCGGCGTGTTGAAGCGGTAGGCGGGAATCGCGCCGGCGAACAGCAGGTTGAGGAGGAAAAGGAGACCGGCTTTCAGCAGCGTGGCGCCCGCGCAAAGTGTCGCGGGGAGCAGGATTCTGTCAAGCAGGAAATTGCCGGTCAAAATGCCCGAAGCAGCCCCGATCACGGTGCGGACAAACAGGTTCATCCCCAGAGGCGCGTTGGACAGGAAGTCCAGCATCAGCCCGGAGAAGAAACCCGAAAACTGGCCGGCCATCATTCCGTTCAGGTATGCGGAAAATACCAGGATATCAAGCGCAAGATCCGGCTTGGCATAGAAATACACGGATAACGGCGCCAGCAGTGTCGATTGCAGGATTGCGGCGACGGTGATTAGCGCGCTCGTCCATACTATTTTCTTTGTCATTCGTTTCTATTTCTCAATAACAAAAACGTACTCAAGCCGCGAAAAATCCACAGCGCTCTCAATTTCCAGTTCTATCGAGGTTTCACGCTCCTGAAACAGAACTTCGCTTACCCTGCCAAGGATTATTCCGGGGGGGTACACGCCCCCCATGCCGCTTGTAACGACCAGGTCGCCCGTCTTCACGTCGTCCCGCGCCCTTTTTGCAAGCGACCTCATAAGGAGCGGGAGCGCGGGGCTGCCCTGCCCTTCCACTATGCCTTCGTAGCGTTCCCGGTCAAGGCGGCTTGATACGAAGCAGCGCTGGTCGTACAGCGGCATCACTAGGCTTTCCAAATGGGCCGTCTGTACGACTTTCCCGACCAGGGCCTGCATCCCGTTTTGGAACGCTATCACAGGCATATTGTTTTCGATGCCGTGCGCCTTTCCCTTGTTTATCACGAAGGCCGAAAAAACATTGTCAGGATCGCGCCCGGAGATTTCGGCCGGTATGTATTTGTACAGGGCGTCCTTCGAAAAGTTCAACTGTTCGCGCAGGCGGTTGTTTTCGGAGTATATACCGGCGGCGCTCCGTTCAAGGTATTCGTACTGGGCGACACGTTCCAGCAGGGCGTTGTACTCGCGCCGCAGCACGACAAGTTCGTTTACAGCAAGCAAGGTTCTGGAAACTGTGGAGGAAACGGCGTGTATCGCGCCGCGTATGCCGGAAAACAGGGATAGGCCTGAGTCTTTGATGTCGATTACAAAGCTTCTTGTGGAGAACAGCAACAGGGAAAAAGAAACTATCATAAGGGCCGCAAAAACATAAGGATCGGCGTTTATACGCTTTTTCTGCTTAACTTTGCCCCGTGTCATTACCGGTTGATGTTGTCATAAATGTTACGGGAAATATCGAAACCGCGTACATTGTCAAAGTATTTTCCCGCGCCAAGGGCTACGCATTCAAGCGGATTCTCCGCAAGGATGACCGGGACGCCGGTTTCCCTTGAAATAAGTTTCGGCAGCCCCTTCAGGAGTGAGCCGCCGCCCGTCATGACTATGCCCTGATCGACAATGTCGGCGGCAAGTTCCGGCGGCGTCTGTCCAAGCGTTCTCTTTACCTCGTCGATTATCTGGGTGAGCGGGTCTTTCAGCGCGTCGCTCACTTCGACGGAATCTATCTCAAGACGCCGGGGGAGACCGGTAACCGCGTCGCCGCCTTTTATTTCTACCTTTTCTATAGTTTTGTCCGGCAGGGCGTTGCCTATCTCGATTTTAAGCCGCTCCGCCATCTGCTCGCCTATGATGAGGCCGTGTTTGCCGCGCACATGCTTGACGATAGCCTCGTCGAATTCGTCGCCTCCCAGCCGTATCGCGTTACTTACGACCATGCCGCCCAACGAGATCACGGATATCTCTGTGGTGCCGCCGCCTATGTCGCAGATCATGTGCCCGGCGGGTTCGAATATCGGGATGTTGGCTCCTATGGCGGCGGCGCGGCTTTCCTCGATCACCATCACGTCCCTGGCGCCGCCTTTGTAGGCGCATTCCTCGACGGCCCTGCGTTCAACCTCGGTGATGCAGGACGGAATCCCAATGATCATGCGTGGCTTGATAAAGTTGAAATGATGCGGGAGCGCCTTGGATAGGAAGTAGCGGATCATCTTTTCGGTGGATTCAAGGTCGGCGATTACCCCGTCCCTCATAGGCCGGATCGCTATTATGTTTTCCGGCGTTTTCCAGAGCATCCTCTTGGCCTCGCGGCCCACGGCCATCACCTTTTTTGTGCCGCGTTCCACCGCGACAACGGAAGGCTCGTCAACAACGATACCCTTGCCGCATATATATATAAGCGTGTTGCAAGTACCCAGGTCTATGCCTATATCCGATGATTTAAATCCAAACATTTTACCTCCGACGCCACGTAAACCGGCGTGTTCCATATAACTTTTATTCACAGCCAAGCTGCTGTGCCGGTTCTGCCCGCACTGCGGACGTCTGGTGAAATGTCACCTTGCCAACCCGGTTGACACTGTATTAAAATATCGCCGCTCGTGCGATTAACGCGCATCAGCGCTTTCTTAGTATCTAAAATAGCAATTTCACGAACTTAATTTTAATGCTACATAAATATTCAGAACTATTTTACCGGAACCGCCGCTTTAAAACCCTGTCGATCACATTGCAAGCCGCGCTATCGCCGGCGCGTAAGACGGGTCGAGCCGCAAGACTTTGCGCCATTCGGCGCGCGCCTTGATGTTTTCACCACGTTCCGCGTACAGCACTCCCAGTTCGTAACGGGCGTCAGCCTGATCCCCGCCCTCCTGTAGAATCCTCAAATACTGCTGTTCCGCGCCCTCGATATCGCCTTTTTTCTCCAAAACCCTGCCCAAAAGAATTCTGGCCGAAACTATCACCGAAAAGTCCTTCGACGTATCGGCGCATTGAGTCAGGTAGGCATACGCGCTGTCATACTCGCCCAGTTCGATGTAAGAGCGGGCAATCGCAAGCAGCAAAATATCAGCCGGCCCGCTATCCGCCCCCTGCCCGGCAACAGGAACAAGCGCCTCGGAAAAAGCGGCCACGCTTTTCAAATATTCATGCGCCTGCGCATACGCGAGACCCAAATATTCAGGAATATCCTCCGCCCGGTACGAAAGCTCAAGCGCCTCCTCAAGATACTTGACCGTCAGATTCGCATAATCGGGGCCCTTCTCAAAGTAAGCCTTGCCGAGCACGTAGCATACCGCCCCGCCATCCGCGCCCTTTTTGCACAGCAGCGCCTTGCGCAGTGCCGATATACATTCGTCCGTATACAAGTTCATATCCTGCGCGTTTATCTGCGCGAGGGCAAGCTGGTACGCCGCATACCCGCGCAGCGAAAGCAGGAAAAAATCAAGCGGCGTATCGGCAAGCAAGCGCCCGCTCTCGCCGTACACCTCCCTGTAAGCGCCGTCCTTCCAAAGCTGCGCCAAATCTTTATACGTCCGTTGCGGGCGGCTCCTGAGCGATATAACGAACACGAGTCCCGCCGAGATTGCGATGGCCGCCGCCGCGAGAAAAACCAACCGCAGATGCCGCCTTCCGCGCTTGTAGAGACCGTGATAGGATTGTGCGCTTCCCAAATGCATACGTTATTGGAATATTTTTTTGCCAAAAAGTCAAGGTTACGCAATGTCCCATGAAAAATGTTACCGAAAAGGGCCCGCGCCCAATTCATAAAACATTCCCCGGTTTCCTCCGGAGCTATCCGGCTTATCACCCGCCGGTACACGTCATGATGCGGGATGCCATGCTCCAGTTTCAAAAACCGGCCCGGCCAGGCTTTCTTCGCCTTCGCGTATCGTCCGGTGTCTTCCCACCCCTGGGCCAGGGCGATAAGCGCCAGAATGGTAATGGCGATGACTTCATAGAGCGGGTACAGTTTATTCGCAAAGTCTGGTTTAATACCCCGCGGCTTGCCGCGGCTCACGTAAGGCAAAGCCTACAAAGATTTGGTATTAAACCAGACGATATTATAAACTTCCTTACAGAACGAGCCT
>JAISLM010000141.1 GCA_031290855.1 Spirochaetaceae bacterium | reverse complement strand
GGCGAAGGTCTGCTTCAGCCATTTCATTATCGCCGGCAGTTCGAACCCGTCCGCGGGCTTTATGTAAAAGGCCAGCCGGTCGCCGTCAAGACCCAGTCCCCGGACCGTGAAGGCAAACCTGTGCGCGGTCTCACGGAACACCCGGTCAAACAGCGCCAGAGCCCGGCCCCCGCGGAACAGGGGTTCCCTGTTGTTGACGCGGGTACTGATTTCGTACCACACGCCCTGTTTCAGCATTCTTAAATGTCTCATGTAAATATATGGGCGTTTGCCCGCGTTTTGCTTTAACATACGGAGAAAAAATGAAAGGAACCGAAGCGGAAAGACGCTTCCGGCGGCGCGGCGGGGAGCTTTTCATCAGGTAAAATTTTTGCGGGTCAAGTTTAGTCCTTTGGGGGGGTGGGTGGGTGGTATAACCCACCGTGATGCCTTCCGTTATTAAGGGGGTTCCCGAAAACAGGTAAAATTGGTTTCCTGGTACAGGCCGCTTTGTTTCAGGGTTATAATCCCCGCGCCCCGGTTCTTCATCCGTATAGTTGGCGGGGTGTCTCCCGGCGTTTCCGCGGGTGACCGCCCCGTCACCGTAAAGCCGTATCGCCTGCTTAAGCTGTTGTACCGGCCGTTCGCCCAGATGCCTCCCGAATCTGTACCGTCCGGGCAGCAGGGAGATGCGGCTCAGATCAATGCCGTTGTTCAGTAAAAACCCGCCTGACGTATGCTCCTGTAAAAGCACGGAGAGCTGCACCGTAAGAAAGAGTAAATCTAACGGTGTCTCCTACACTATAGCGCTTTTCCGCGCCGCTTATGTCAAGTATAAGGTGATCCGAGCTTGCGCCCAAAACATTTATCCCGGTGTCACAAGGCGTCAGCCCTGTCGGGTCGGTGTCCTGCCGTCCAAGTGCGAGCAGCGCCCGTTTAACCATTCCCATGTCCTGGAACACCGGCGCATTCCCAAAGGCATCCACACCGGTTTCTCCCTCAGGCACGGAGGGTTTAGTCTGTATCTCGATGATTTGCGCTTCAAGCGTAAACGTATCGCCAAAAGTGTTTTTTATGCGTGAACCGTAGGCGGTTTCGTTCCCCAAAATGAACGCCTCGCCTAGGCGCAGATTGTTTATTCCGTCAGGAAGTTTATTTTTTTCTATCAAGTAATAAGAACTGGAATTACCTCCGGATACCAGAAAAGGCCCTGTATCAAATTTTTCTCTGATACGTTTTGCCCAGCCGCTAAGTATTGACAGATTATCATTTTTTGGGATAACTGCGCCGTAACAAGTCAGGTTGCAGGCGATTCCATAGAATTGTAAATTCTTTAAACCCAAAATTGTTTCGACAGCGGAAAATATTCTTTTGTCTTCCGTATAGTACAAACCCTCACGCAGATCGCCCAAATCTATCATAAAAACAATTTTATGAATCCTGTTTTGCCTTTCCGCTTCCGCGTTTAACAATTCCACCGTGCTTACTTCGGAGTTAAAACTTATACCGGCATAGCGGATTACATCTTCGATTTCACAGCGCTGGGGCAGTCGAAGCAATACAGTTTCTTTTCCCTTGCCGGAGTATGTTTTTATATTTTGAATACGTGAATCGGCAAGATAATCAACTGCAGGACTTTCCAGCAGCATCCGCGTTATTCTGCTGTCAGCGCAAAAACTTTTTGTAACAATCATTACGGAACATCCGCCATTTTTTACGGTTCGTGTCACAGTTTCCAGATTCTGCCGCAATTTTTCCATATCGATTAGGAGAGCCGGAAAAACCTCCGTGTTTTTCATGCTATTTGCCATAAACATACCCCGCACTATATTATACCAAACTTTTCGAAATAAGATACACCGCTCATTATCTAACTTCAATTCGGAATAGGAGGCACAGCATAGGGAAAAACTGTCGCGGCCTGGTTTAAAGTTTACACATGGAGGTCAAAAGATTAGCGGGGTGGTGCGATACAGCGAGGCGTTTAAGCTCCGGCTTGTGGAAGACGTGGCGAGCGGGAAATATAAGAGCCCTGACGAGGCGGGCGCAGGAACGGGATCCGCGGGGTTCGCCCCTAAGCAAGTGGATAAAGAAATACGGGCGGGAGGATATACCGCCCAAAAGGGTAAAGGCGGACGGGGAGCCGTACTTGAGATTCAACATGCCGGGAAGCGAAGGATCAGGAGGATGGCATGAAAACACCCTTTACGGTGGGACAGGTGTGCCAAAAACCGGACATGAGATGAGCAGAATTATTACAAGACACGCCGAAGGCGGGCGTGGGCGGCCGACATTACATACGTCCGTACCGATGTGGCTTCCGGTAAGTAGACCTGATGAGCCGCGCTGTTACGAAAACGACCGTGCCGAAAGGCTGGACGGGATATTGAAACAGGAATACGGGCTTGGCTGCTCGTTTCGGAACAGGAAACAGGCGCTGAAGGCGGTGTTCCTGTACAACACCAGGCGGCCCCATCCGGCCCTTAACTGCGAGACGCCTGAAAGTATGCGCCGTAGGGTCGCGTAAATATCTGTCAGTCTATTTCAGGACTTGACAGACGCCGGTAAGACAAGGCGACAGCGACCCTCGTAAGCCAACCGCCCTTTTCAACCTGAAAGCAACGGAGAAAAACCGCTGGCGGGTGACGGGTTGACATTTTTGTGAGGGGCTGGTAGTTTTAACGAGACTACCGGAACGGGGGGTGTAGCTCAGTTGGCTAGAGCGTGTGAATGGCATTCACAAGGCCAGGGGTTCAATTCCCCTCACCTCCAAAAATCAACAGGTTATCAGTATGAGTATGAATGAAACCCCTTCGGGGGAACGGGTACATATAGGGTTTTTCGGCAGGCGGAACGCGGGTAAGTCGAGCCTCGTGAACGCGGTTACCGGGCAGGACCTCGCCGTCGTTTCCGACGTGAAGGGGACAACCACGGACCCGGTGCAAAAGGCTATGGAACTGCTGCCGCTTGGGCCCGTGCTTATAATCGATACGCCCGGTATCGACGACGAGGGAGCGTTAGGCGAACTGCGCGTCCGCAAGTCCAAGCAGGTGTTGAACAAGACGGACGTTGCCGTGCTGGTGGTGGACGCCGCTTTGGGAAAGGGCCGTGCGGACGACGAGCTTATCGGTATTTTCCGCCAAAAGGACGTTCCCTACATAATCGCCTACAACAAAAGCGATCTCCTGGCCTCAGGCGGCGCGCCGGACGCCGGAAGCGAGGGGATATATGTCAGCGCGACAGGCAAAACGAATATTGACGAGCTAAAGAACCGTATAGCCGCCCTTGCGAAGACGCCTGAGACAAAGCTGCGTATAGTGGGCGACCTTATCGGCCCCGGCGACTTTGTCGTGCTGGTCGTTCCGATAGACAAGGCCGCGCCGAAAGGCCGGCTGATCCTGCCCCAGCAACAAACGATACGGGATATTCTGGAGGCAGACGCCGCCGCTATAGTGGTAAAAGAATTCGAACTGCGCGATACGCTCTTTTCCCTCGGCAAGAAGCCGCGCCTGGTGATCACGGACAGCCAGGTCTTCGCCAAGGTTTCCGCCGATACGCCTGCGGACGTGCCGCTCACCTCGTTTTCGATACTTTTTTCCCGCTACAAGGGCTTTTTGGAGCAGGCGGTTCACGGCACCGCGGCGATAGACGGGCTTCGGGACGGCGACCGCGTCCTTGTCTGCGAGGGTTGCACCCACCACAGGCAGTGCGACGACATAGGCACGGTCAAGTTGCCCCGCTGGATACGCAACTTTACCGGCAGGAGGCCGGAGTTTGACTTCACCGCCGGCGGCGGCTTTCCGGACGACCTCTCGCCTTACAGCCTCGTGCTGCACTGCGGCGGCTGTATGCTGAACGAGCGTGAAATGCGCTACCGTCAAAAGTGCGCCGCAGATCAGGAGATACCGTTCACGAATTACGGTACCGCGATAGCCCATATACAGGGTATCCTGAAACGCAGTATAGCGATGTTCCCCAACATAGAAGCGCTCCCTCCAAAAACATCCCTTTAGTCCAGGCGGAAAGGCTTCAGGTAGAGGGTGCGGCATACCGGGCGGAGCGGCCGGCTTAGCGGGTCGTTCTCCCGCGTTCAGGCCGAGCGCCGCCGAGGCGCGATTTCGCAGAGAATCCTATCGATGTCGCTGATAAACGATTTGGCGTGAATGCTTTTTTTCTTTTCCAGCAAACTGTTGAGCAGGGTGAAGGCTTCCGCAAAGAGGCCGCCCGCCCTTCCCGGCAGTCGGAGGCGCGGGCTTACCGTTACGCGGGACAGCATCACGAGACCCTCCACGGTCGCGGCCTTGCCTATGCCCTGTAGAAGGGCTCCCTCCGTCAGGCTGAACACGCCTATCCTGCATATCACCCTCCCGTAAGGCAGCAGCGCGTTGAAAAGGACGATCATCGTAAAGAATATAAACGTAAAGAAAATGTTCCCCGCCTTTCCAGTAACGAAGGCTGCCAGCAGGAAAACGACGAACAGAACGAAACGCGCCTGCGGAGCTTCGACTGAAAGCATCAGGGCCGACAACAGGAGTCCGGCGGCGAAGAGCGGCGCGGGCGGCGTCTTGGCGGTATCCAGCAGCGGGCGCTTCTTGGGTTTAGCGGCGGCCCGTGTGGGGGCGGCCTGTGCGGGGAGGCCGGTTTCTGCGGGATCACAGTTGTACCAGCGGGAACTTGCGGTAAAATTCCGGCAGAAAAGCCCCAGGGCCGCCCCGCTGATTATGCCCATAGCGAGAAAAGGCGGCATGATGTAGAGTGCGCCGGGGCCCAAGAAAAAAACCCGGGCCAGCGCGATCTGGGTAAGGTTTGAAACGAGGGCCCCCGTGACGCTGATGCCGGCCAGGCTCATGTACTTTTCCGGGACGGCCCTGCGCAACAGATACATTGCCGTCGCGGAAAGAGCCGTCCCGGACAGCGAAAGCAGGAATATGTACGAAAACAAGGTTCCCGAAATCAGGGCCTGCCCAAGAATCTTTACAAAAACCAACAGAAAAAAAGAATAAGGCGGCAGGCGCAGGGCGATTAGGAGAGGTGCGTTGGCCAGCCCCAGCCGTATGAAGGGCAGGGGCTTTGGGATCATATATTCAACCGTGGAAAGAAAGAGGCTGAGCGCGGCTAGCGCGGCGAGGCCGGCTTCCGCCACCGTTTTGGGCGGTCTTACCATGTAACGCCGTCAACGACTAAAGCTTCCTCCGTCCCGGCGGAGGAAGCGCCGCCGTCAACGCTGATAATCACCTGGTTAGGGAGGCAGGCCGTCCACTGTCCATGCCGCCTGACGGGCGGCATGGACACGCAGGTCTGGTTACGGCACGGCGACGCGACTATACGCGCCACGCCGCCGCTTATTTCGACAAGCGTGTTGCCGATAGGTCCGTGCACGATCACGGTTTCCACCGAATCCAGCGGGTAAAGCCAGGTCCCGTAACGCCCGCTTACACGCACCGCGCCGCTACGCGCCGCGCCGCCGTATACAAAGACGGCGGACGCGGCAAAAAGCGCCAAACTCAGAGCCAAAACCAGATAATCCAGTAATTTGAAGCGCTCAAACATAAGTTTGGGTGAAAAATGACAGGTATTACGTGTCGTGGCGGCTTCTGTTTAAACGCCTAGAACGGCGGTTACACCGGGTATCTTTTCTTTCAGGTAGTTTTCGATACCGTTCTTCAGCGTCATCTGCGCGTGAGGGCAGCAGCCGCAGGCGCCTGTCAGTTTGAGGGATACCGTCCCGTCTTCGGCTAGCGACACAAATTCGACATCGCCGCCGTCCGCCTGTAGTGAGGGTCTTACACTGTTAAGCGCTATTTTGATCTGTTCTTCCATAAAATCAGTCTCCTATATTGAAATTATACAAAACAGGGTGCTTACATACAAGCGGGACTCGGCGGAGCGCGGGAATATGGAGGGTACGTCCTCTTCCAAAGATAACGTTCAGGATGATAATGGCGGTAGGCATAAAATTGACGGTTCTTGTTATACACAAAAAAGCATGATACGTTTATTGTATGGTTACAGAAGACAAACGTGAATCCCGGATGGACCTTACTTTCGAGAAAGTATGGGCGATGTTCCAGGAGACGGATCGCAAATTCCAGGAGACGGATCGCAAATTCCAGGAAACAGACCGTCAAATCAGTAAGCTGGGAAACCGTTTGGGCGATTTGGTGGAACATATCATCACCCCCAATCTGCTGGAAAAGTTCAACCGCCTCGGTTTCAGGTTCGGAAAGATAGGAACCAATGTACGCTTCAAGGATTATGACGGTAATTTTGTTGCGGAAGCGGATATTCTGCTGGAAGACGGCGACACGGTCATGGTTGTAGAAGTAAAGACAAAATTAGCGTCAGCCGATGTCGTGGATCATGCGTCTCGTATGGAAAGGCTGAGGGTTTATGCCGATGAACGCGGCGATAAAAGGTGTTTGATGGGTGCGGTGGCCGCCGCCATTATCCCGGAAGGAGTCAAACCGTTTACACTGAAGAACGGTTTTTATGTGATTGAACAGGCTGGAGACACGATAAAGATAGACGTGCCGCAAGATTTTGTCCCCAAGAGATGGTAGCGGACTCTATATCAACGCGGCGCCGGGCGTGTCAATAACGAGCGATTCGTTCACCCTTAAAAGGCGCTAATTCACAGGCGAATCGTTCACCCCCTGCCGGTAATTTCGGGGGTTTTGCACCGGCAAAAAAGGCATCATGAATAAGCCGTTTGGTAACCCGCGGCAGATGTGATTTTTTGTCTTTTTTCAGAAAGTCCAAAAACTTTACGCGGTAATACGTTTTATCATAATATGCTTTGAGGCCGATCTTTTCGCTGAACAAAAATGTGATCTTTTTTTGACCGGCGGCCGGGGTCTGACCCTTTACCGGCCTAAATCGTTACCCGGTAATGAGTTAGAGCGACAAGGCGAGCGCAGTAAGCGGCGGCGGGCGAGGGGCGGGGGCCGGCGACTGACACGTAGGTTGCCGGGCGGCCTGGGTCTGACCCTTTACCGGCCTAAATCGTTGCCAGGTAATGAGTTAGAGCGATGGGCGATGCGGGAGTAACAGTGAAATAAGAAAAACCGGGAAGGGCAGCGGGAGGCCTGATTCCCAGGCCCCCGCACACCCTCCCCCGTTTTCGTCCGCCGTCCGCCATCGCCCATTAGCCTCCGCCTCCGGCGGGCGGCAACCCGAAAACCGCCCGCGCCACGGCACCGGGCCGGGCGTTGACAAAACCCGAATATTAATCTAGGCTAGACGGTACAGGCGGCCGTCATATAACGGCATTATCCAAGCTTCCCAAGCTTGTGACGCGGGTTCGACTCCCGTCGGCCGCTTACCTGCCGGCAGACGTCGGCGGGTTCAACAGCGTATCAGGATCGGCGTTCTTTACTTTTGGTGTTTAGCACGGGGCGCTTCGGGGCCTTTGTAAAAAACACGCACCTGCTTGTAAAGCCCCCGGCCCTCACTCTTTGTTTCTACATCGTCGCTGTCGTTCAGCGTCGTGTGAATTATGCGGCGGTCGAAAGGGTTCATCGGCTCAAGCAGGACGGAGACACGGCTTTCACGGACTCGATCGGCGACACCATAGGCGAGACGCACAAGGCTTTCTTCGCGGCGCAGGCGGTAATTTTCGCAGTCAATGAGTATGCGGGTGTCCTCATGCCCTGAGTGTGCGGCATAAGCTGAAGCAATTACCTGCAACGCCTCTAAAGTCTTGCCCTTCTTGCCGATTATGAACGAAGATTCGGGGGAGGCGATGTCGATGCCTATCTTGCGTTTTTCACGGAAAATGATACTCGTTTTCCCTTCAATACCCATCAGGCTGATGGTTTTGTCGAGATATGCTATAATCGTTTTTTCAAATTCAGTATCGGGAGGCAGGGTTTCCATGTCGGAAACAGCGGCGCGGCTTTTCGGGGGCAATGCCTCGCCGCTGCTTTGCCCCCCCGGACGCTTACCTTGCTTTGCGGAATACGCCCCGTCCAAATCGCTTGTGTGGATACGAATCTTTACTAACGGCTTTTTGAAAAAACCGCCGCGCTTCGTCTCGACTATTTCCACGTCGAAACAATCCTGTTCAAGCCCCAGTTCTTCAACGGCCTTGTCTATCGCTTCTTTTTCAGTTCGTCCTTCGAATTCTTTTATCATAGCATTACTCCTTCTGATAATAGATTAAAACAGCCGGTCCGCCGCCATGTTTTCGCCTAGCGTCTCTTTCTTTTTTTCGGCGGGACAATGACCTTTTTTTCAGCCGGCGGAGCGGAAAGAGCCGCCCTCTTTCCGGCCATCAGTTTGTTTATCGCAAGCTGCTGTACCATCGTCAGCACGTTGGACATGATCCAGTAAACCAAAAGCCCTGACGGAACATTGTACAGTATGAAGAAAAACATCAACGGCATCACGTACAGCATCACCTTCATCTGCGTGTTTCCCGCCTGGTCTGGTGTCTGCGTAACCTTGCCGTACATAAGCTGTGATCCCACGTAAATGAAAGGCAACAGGCGCAGATCGCTCCAACCGAGGATGGGGAGCTTGAACGGCGCAAAGTTCCAGATAGTTTCCGGCACGGAGAGATCCGGTATCCAGCCCGGAATAAACATAGCGCCGCGCAATCCGAAGTGGTTGTTAAAAAGATTGTACATCGACAGGAATATAGGCAGTTGGATCAGCATCGGCAGACAACCTGAGAGAGGGCTGTAGCCCTCCTTCTTGTAGAGGCCAGCCAGTTCCATGTTCATCTTCTGCGGGTTGTCCTTGTACTTCCCCTGAATCTCCTTGATTTTCGGCGCCATCGCCTGCATACGCAGCGTCCCTTCCGAACTTTTCTTTGTAAGAGGGAACAGCACAATCTTGACGAGCAGGGTTACAAGGACTATCGCCACGCCGTAGTTCGGAACAAGGCCGTAAAACAGGTTCAAAAACCAGTTCAGCAGCGTTTCCAGCGGGCTGAGGATGCTCCAAAAGCCGCCGGCGTTAGCCACCTGCTCCAGGCGCAGGTCGGTGTATCCGAATCCGTTGGCCCCGGTGTCGTAAACCGTCAGCGCCTTCGACGTTTTCGGCCCAAGGTAGAAGCGGAACACGTCCGTGCTGCGCGAGGCTGAAAGCGGCGGACGCACGATGAAAAGGCGCGAGGCCGTATCGAGTCCAGGTTCCGGGGGCCGCGCCGAAAAAACAATCTCGTAGGCCGCCGCGTCCGGAACCGCGATCAACGCAAAGTACTTTCCGGCAATCGACACCCATGACACGCGGCTTGAAACAACGGCGTCCTGGTTGGCGGCAACCTTTTCCTGTCTCTGCTTGCCGTTGATGAAGGTGATGTAGCGCCTGTAGTCGTAGTTCCCGTCGAGTTTGTCGAAGCGCGGCCCTATCTGCGGGCCGAAAGCGAGCGTGTAGGCAGCGGGCGCCTCACCCGCGGAGGCGAAGCTCAGGGCCGGGACGGAATAGCCGCCGTCGAGCGTTACCTCAAGCTGGAACATATACTCGTCCGGCCTGAAGGTATAGCGTTTGGTCAGACGGAAAACGCCGCCGTTTATTGAAAAATCCCGGTAATACTCGATGGCGGTGTCCGAAATTCGTCTGCTGTTAAAGAACGCGTTTACCGGCGCGGCGCTTTTGTTGCCAAAGGCAATCGTAAAAGCGTGGGCGCTCTCCGCCCCGTCAAGTATCATATCAACATAATCGTCGCCGTCCCGGTGCTCTTTCAGCTTAAACCCGGTAATATCGCCGCCGGAGTTACTCAGTTCCGCGATAAATAGCGGCGTCTCTATCTTTGTAACCTGTTCGTATTCCGGAAAAGTCTCCGCGCCCTCCATAGCAGACGGCGATGATTGCGCGTCAGGCGAGCCTAACGGAACCACCTCGTCAACGGGTAGCGGGGCGGGCGCGTCACTTTGTTCCGCCGTAAGCGGCCGCTGCTGTACGGCGGCGGGCTTGGGCGGAAAGAACTTGTATTGAATAAAATAAAAGCCGGTAATCGTCACGATAGACAGTACGACTGCCAGAATTGTTCGTTTTTCCATGAAACCTCTTTAATATTGCATTTGGCTTACGGAACCGGGTCATAGCCGCCTTTGTGAAAAGGATGACAACGCAAAAGACGGGCAAACCCCAACCGAAGGCCGCGAAAAACCCCGTACTTTTTTACCGATTCGTAAGCGTACATCGAGCAGGCAGGATAGTACCTGCAACAGGGCGGAAAGTGCGGCGAGATGGCTTTTTGATAGAAACGTATCAGGAGAAGGACGAGGTTTCGCGGTTTAAAAGCGGACCGCACACTCCTCACGGCGATTTCCTTGCCGTAAGGATGCCCGCCTTTCCGAGCAGCACCCTCATCTGAGCGAACCGGGCGGCAAAGCCGCTTGGCGGCCTTGCTCCTTCTGAAAAATAGTTTTTACCAGGGTAAACCAGCAACACCAAATCGTAACCACCCTTTATTTTGGACCTTAGATGACGGTACGCTTCCCTGCCCAACCTGCGGGCGCGGTTCCGTTCCACCGCGTTTCCGAATTTACGCGCAAAGGCAAACGCTATCCGTCTTCCGTCCCCGTCCCTGTGCAAAAAAAACAGCCGCGCCCCGGAACACGAGGCGTAAGCACCTTTTTTGAATACGGTTTGAATGTCCCGCCGCCGTTTTAGATGTTCTTCACGGGGAAAACACAGGGATACCTTTTCCATAATTTCTAGTAGGGCTTCTTCTCGTCCGAGACCGATAACTTCGTCCTGCCCTTGGCGCGGCGGCGCTTTAAAATCAAACGCCCGCCCCGCGTCTTCATACGCGCACGAAAACCAAACTTTCTGTTACGCTTTACCTTACTTGGCTGATATGTCCGCTTCATGGACTTCTCCTATTTCTAACCCGCCCGCAGCCACGCCGCTGCGGATGGTGATTATGTTTTTCTAAAGTCTACAGAATAGGTCTTGCCCGGTCAAGCGCCCGCAGTTTCCCACCCAGGGCCAGCGCATATAAAAAACCGGGGAAAGGAGCTATAACTGGCATGGTTTTTCGGGAGGGAGCCATGGAACAAGAGCAACAAGCGGCGATGATGCCCCTTATGACCTGACGGCCCGGGGGCGGGAAGACACCGGACGGTACGCGAAGGCGAAGAAAGCCCGGCTGGGCCGGTTTCTGAAACCGGGACACGGCATCCCGCATCACGACGTGTACCGGCGGGTGATAAGCCGGATAGCGCCGGAGGAATCCGGGGGGTGTTTTATGAATTGGTTGAGGGCCATTAAGCGTGAATATGGACGGGAAGCGGCGGACGTAAAGTCCGGCGCTATAGACGGGAAGACGGTCCGGGGGCACTTCAAGGGCGGGGGAAAGCGCCGCGTATCGCGAGCGCGTGGGCGACGGAGAACCGGCCGGTATTCGGGCAGGTGAAGACGGAGGAAAAGAGCAAGGGAAACGAAGTTTCCACAATTACGGCGATACCGGCCTTGTCGGGGAAACTGGCGCTGGAAGGGTGTATTGTGACAATAAACGCGATGGGCGGCCAGTATAAGATCGCCGATCAGGGGCCGGCAAAGAAGGCGGATTACCTGTTTTCATTAAAAGGGAGCCGGGGAACGCCGCAAGAGGACGTAAAAGGATACTTTGCGGACCCGGGTTTCTCCGCACCGGCATATACTAACCGGTAATTCAGTTTCATTCGGTACCGGCCCATGACGAGCGGTACGGGCGGATAGAAGACCGGGATTACGCGGCAAGTGAGGAGGTGGGGTGGCTGATTGAACGGCATCCCGACTGGAAGACGATACGGAGCATCGGGGTAGTGAAACCGGGCCGGGAGGTGCAGGGGGGAGACGGCGGCGGAACGGTGTCTTTTTGTGTCCGGCCTGGCGGCGGACGCGGAACAGTTTGCCCGTGCGGTTCGCCGGCATTGGGGAATAGAGAACCCGTTGCGCTATGTGCCTGGCGCGGCGTTTGGGGAAGACGGTTCCCGGCTGAGGAAGGACAGGGGGCCTAAAAACATGGCGATACCGGGAAAGCCAGCCTTGACGGTAGCCCGATCTGATCGGGAAAAAAATGGCTTGGCCGAATGAATATCTTGAACAATTGCTCTTTCAATCTGCCTTCGCCTCCGCTTCAGAATAATTTATATGCGACGGCCCTGTCGTTAATAAGTAATAAGTTCACACACACCCGGATAATACAGGAGTATGAAGTGCATGATGAACACGAAAGAGTTGGCCCGGCTGACGGTAATTAAGGGGGCAACAGGCGGGGCCTATACGGTAAAACAGGCCGCCAGGAAACCGGGTATGAGTTTCCGCGGGTAAAACACCTGAAAAAAGCGGTACGGGAACAAGACGGCGGGGCGGTCATTCACGGAAACGCCGGGAGGCATCCGGTAAACACTACAAACGAAGCGATACGAAAAAACAGCCGCTTTGAAAAAGAACGGGTCATACCGCCAGGCGAACTTCACGCATTTCCGGGAATTGCCGGAGGAACAGGAGCGCATACGCGTCAGCTATGCGCCATTTTTTGAAATTTTTTGGAAAATCTTCTGGAGTATTATTGACATTAATAATGAAATACGGTTTAATCAAAGATATCGGAAGGATTATGTTGAAGAAAAAGGGTGTATTAATATTTTTATTCATTATAGGCAGTAGAAAATGCACTTTTTATTTTGATTGCGATATGGCAATTGATATAAGACTAAGATAGAGAGAAGGAAAAATGAATATTTTAATACATGATCTGGAAAATTTTGACAAAAGAACAATGGTAACAAATGACCCTGATAATACCACAATTATTTCCGATAACGGTAAAATACATCCCTGCATTTGCTGTTTTTGTTGTTGGGTTAAGACTCCCGGCCAGTGCGTGATTAATGACGGTTATAACAATATGGGGCTATTAATTTCAAAATGTGACCGGCTGGTTATCATAAGCCGGTGTTTTTATGGCAGTTACAGTCCGTTTGTGCATAATGTTCTTGATAGAAGTATTCCCTATATATTGCCGTATTTTAGAACAAATGACGGGGAAACTCACCATAAAAGCCGGTACGGCAATAATGTCATGTTCACCGTATGTTTTTACGGAAATATTTCAGACCGGGAAAAGGAAACCGCCCGTAAACTGGTTGTGGCAAACGGCATTAATTTGTTTGCCCGAAAAACGGAAATATCCTTTTATGATAAAATTGAGGATATAAAGGGAGTTTTATAATGAAAATTGCCATAATCAACGGAAGCCAGAAACCGGGGGAATCAAATACCGGAATAATATTACGGGAATTAATTAGTCTTGTAAATAAGGATCATAAGATTACCAATCATGTACTGGGAGTAAAACAATTTTCACCTGAAATGTATAAAGAAATAATGGCAGGCGAGGTTCTTGTTTTAGGTTTTCCTCTCTATGTAGATTCCATTCCATCAAATATGCTTAAAATGCTAATAGAATTGGAAGAATATATAAAAAAAGAAGATGTACAAGATATTATGGTATATACAATAATAAACAATGGATTTTATGAAGGACGACAGACCCATATCGCCTTTGAAATCATACAAAATTGGTGTGAACGTGCAGGGGTAAAATTTTGCGGCGGGATTGGACAGGGTGCCGGAGAAATGATAGGCGCTACAAAAAATACCCCGATAAATAAAGGACCGTTTAACAATCTTGGACGAGAACTTGCATTACTTGTGAAAACCATAGAATTAAAAGAACCATTTTGGATAAAATATTTAAGCCCTTGTTTTCCGAGATTTTTATGGCGCTTTATGGCCAAACATACATTTTGGCATTCGCTTGCATATAAAAATAAATTGAAGAAAAAAGATATACTAAAAAGAATAATGTAAAAGCGAAAAACGGCGCATAACGGGACTGTTTACGCGCAGACCCGCATTGCGGGTCTGACGCCGCCGGTAGGCGGCTCGGGGTTCCGTTCGCCTAGGTCGTTCCGCTACGCTCCCCAGCGTAGCTGGGGAACATTCCCACGGCAAACCTCCGCCACATTTTGCCAGCCCTGGTCTTTGCTACGCAAAGCCCTTATTCGGGCTGGCAAAACGTCGTATACCTTTAGCGTTATGCGAAATTGCGCCTAAATTTTCTGGAATATATTGTATAAAAAATTTACTGGAAAAATTGTTAGAGAGTAAGTATTTTTCAATAATTTAAGAAACAGGAAAAAAGAATATAGGTATTTT
>JAISLM010000140.1 GCA_031290855.1 Spirochaetaceae bacterium | reverse complement strand
CTTGTTTTCCACATTTATTAAAGCAAATCGCGGGCAAGCGCCCATATATTTACATGAGACATTTAAGAATGCTGAAACAGGGCGTGTGGTACGAAATCAGTACCCGCGTCAACAACAGGTAACCCCTGTTCCGAGGGGGGCGGGCGCCGGCGCTGTTCGACCGGGTGTTCCGTGAGACCGCGCACAGGTTTGTCTTCGCGGTGCGGGGCTTGAGTCTTGCCGGTGACCGGCTGGCCTTTTACATCAGGCCCGCGGACGGGTTCGAGCTGCCGGCGATAATGAAATGGCTGAAGCAGACCTTCGCCATTAGGTACAACCGGGACAATGGACGGACAGGGCACCTGTGGGGTGACCGGTACTGGTCGCGGATTCTGGAAGGGGAGCCGCCGGACGGCGGGGAAGCGGGGGAGGCGGCGGGAGTCCCGCCGGCCCGTGGGGTCAGACCCCGCAGCGGGAAACGGGCGTCCGGGGCCGCGTTTTCCCGCCTACACCCCCTTCCCGTGGCCCCGGCGCCCGGATAATCGGCATAATCCGCCCGTAGAATCTTAGCGGCCGCTATTTCCTCCCCAAACCGAACCAGTCCAGGGGATACGCCTGCCCTGAAATCTGAATTACGGGTCAAGTTTAACCCTTAAGGGCGGGGAGGTTCATTTATGAGTTTGCATGGTTCCCGGTTAAATTCCCTTGATTCGGCGCCGGGCGACTTTGCGTTACCTTTGCTCTAAATCATTACCAGGTAACGATTTAAGTCGGGAAAGGGTCAGACCCCGGCAGATCGGTAAGTTCCGTGTTGGTCGCCAGCCCCCCGTCTTCCACCCTTCACCTGCCAGCGGGGCAGCCAGCCGCATTCATCCAGCGCCCCAGGCATGGTTAAGGGCGACAGCCTTCCTTAGGGTGTCGAGCGCCGGGCTTGACAGAGTAGGGCGTAGGGCGTAGCTTTTCAAGCATGGGAAAAGGGCACGAGCAGACGTACAAATGGGTTATGAAACTGCTTAAGGGTTGCGATTTTGACAGGGCGCAAAAGCGGCTTGGCTTTGACAGGGAGGCGGACGGCGCGTTGGCCGTTGACTTCCTGGGGCGGCGCTGGCGGATAAGCCACAACGGGGTAGAGGCCGTCACCGGAAAAGACACTGACGATGGCGTTTTCGAGGTGAATACGCGGAGCGTCCTCGGCTACTACGCGCTGTCCGAGGCTGACTGCGAACCGGAGATGGATTTCTACCCGATCAACCACTTTTCACACGGTATATTCGAGGGCGGCGGCGCGGGATACGGTGACGGCTTGGCAAGGCTCTTTCGAGAGGCAACAGGCGGCGAGTACAAGCGTTTCGCTGCGGGGGCGGAGCGCCTCGGCCTTGTTTTCGAGAAGGAGCGGGAACCCGGCAAGTACGTCTGGTCGTACCGGCTCTTCCCCAAGCTGCCGGTCAAGGTCGTCTATTACGAGGGCGACGAAGACTTTCCTTCCGACATAAAAGTCCTGTACGACAGGACGGCCCCGATCTTCTTTAAGTTTGAGCCGCTCGCGGTTCTGTCAAACTGCTTCATCCAGGCGCTCTGCCATGCGGCCAGGGCTGGGTGAAAATCAGCGTAGATTGCAGGATGCTGGACGCAAGCGGCGTCGGCGTGTACCTGCGCGGCTGTCTGCCTCACTTCCTGGAAACGCGGCATGATTTCCTGCTTGTGGGGGACGGGCGGAGGCTCGCCGAATTCGCCGCTAAAACAAACGTAAGCGTCTTTGACTGCGCTCTCAAGCCGTTTTCGGCGGCGGAAACTTTTTTCCCGCCCGCCCCCCTGGTCAGGGCCGTCAACGAAACGGCACTCTTTTATTCGCCGTACTTCAACGTGCCGGCCCGTATCGGCGTCCCTGTCTACACGACGATACACGACATCATCTTTGCCGATATGCCGGAACTCTGTTCACGCGCCGGCCTTGCGGCGCGTATGTGGTTCTACCGCCGCGCCGCGAGGCTGTCGTCAAAGGTATTCACCGTCTCGCGCTTCTCGAAAAGCCGGATCGAGCGCCACCTGGGAAACAGGAAACCGGTGATTGTAGCCTGCAGCGGGATACAGGATCGATACCTTCGTCAATCAGGCCGCAGGGCGGACGTAAAAAAGTATATCCTTTTTATCGGGAACATAAAGAAGCACAAGGGGCTTTCGTGCCTGGCGGAAGCGTTTCGGGCGGCGCGTCAGGCGGGTCTTGATTACAGGCTGATTGTCGCGGGCGAGAAGGACAATTTCCGCACGTCCGGCTACGGGGAGGCGGAAGGCTTCTTTCACGACGAACATATCCTGTTTACCGGCTTTGTTTCGGACGGGGAACTGCAAACATTGATTGACGAGGCGGCCCTGCTAGTCCAGCCGTCTTTGTACG
The DNA here is from genome assembly GCA_031290855.1 of Spirochaetaceae bacterium. Classification (GTDB taxonomy): domain Bacteria; phylum Spirochaetota; class Spirochaetia; order Treponematales; family Breznakiellaceae; genus JAIRMY01. The sequence continues at coordinate 6,061 of JAISLM010000140.1, read as the reverse complement.
AGGGTTTTGGAGTTCCGCCGTTGGAGGCGCTCGTCTCCGGCACACCCGCCCTTGTTTCCGACATCGCGGTGTTCCGCGAGATATACGACGGCTTTCCGGTGAGCTACTTCGAGGCGGGAAACAGCGCCGATCTGAAAGAGAAGCTGCTTGGGTTGCTGGGCGGAGGCGTTCCGCGGCGTGTCGAGCTTGCGGAAGCGCTGCGTCAAAAATATACATTCAAAAAAACGGCCGAGGCCGTGCTGGGGGAATTACGATGAAAAAACGACTTACTTCGATATTGATCTTGGCGGGATCAGGACGCGCCTTGAACTGTGCGCCGACGGCGGGGAATTAACCGGGATTTCGTTTGCGGACTCTTCGCAGGCGGGCGGGAACGGGATGCCTGGCCGTGAGGCGGACTGTCCGAAAGAAACGGCGTCAGTGCTTGACGCGGCGCGGAGGCAGCTTGAGGAGTACGCGCTTGGGCGGCGCCGCGGCTTCGACCTGCCACTCCGTTTAAGCAGGGTGCTGGGCGCGGACGGCAGTCTGACCGGTTTCGGCGGCGGCCTCCCCCTCAAAAAAGCCCTCCTCCAAATCGAACAAGCAAAGGAATGCGGACAATGAGCGGTGAGCAATTAGTAATTAAGAAGCCGTCCGCCACGAAAAGGGCGGCGGACTAACGATCCGGACGCCCGCATTATCAATGGCTGTCGTTTTCAAGTACGACCCCACAGCCTCCGCATCATTACTCACTCCCCGTTAATAATTCCGGCTTCTAGGGGTGCGGCGGTAGACTCGCCTACCACCAGGGTGCCGGAAAAGGATACATGGGAGACGGGTTTGTCCTGGGCCGCCATGCGCTCGACCATCAGGGCCAGGGCGGCGCGGCTTATGTCGTCTATCGGCTGTTCTATGCTCGTGATTGAACGCGAGAACAGCATCACCTTGCTCAGGTTGTCAAAGCCCGCGATCATGATGTCGCCGGGGATGCCGCGCCCAAGTTTTTCCAGCGACTGCATTATGCTCATAGCGGTCATGTCGTTAGAACAGAGGATCGCCTCAGGTTTCTTTTCATCTATGAACCTTGACAGGGCGCCGATATCGTCCCGTTCCATTTCCACGAACGTGTCTTCGCCCGGCATTATGCCGCCGTCCGTCATCGCGGCGCGGCATCCCACCAGCCGCATTCTGACGGAATGATGAGAGTTGGGCGGGGCAAGAAAGAAAAGGCGCTTCGCGTTCCGCTTGATCAGATGTTCCGTGATCACGTATCCGGCCTGTATGTGGTTTAGCGACACAAGGTCAAAATTGTTCGGAAGCGGGTAGCGCTCTATGTTAGAATCGAGCAGCACTACCGGGATGCCCGCGCCGGAAAACGAATATATTATTTCTTTGTTGATCTGATCGCTCTTTGAATGGTAGCCGAACGGCGCGAAAAAAATCCCTTTTATCTTTTGCGCGATGTACCTGTCGCATATCTGCATGATGTCGGACTTTAACATCTCCGATTTTGGCGAAACGTAGCCGCCGAATACGAGGGAATAGCCGTTCTCGGAGGCGCGGCGGGCCAGGTTGTTGCAGAGAAGGTCGAAGAAATACTCAGGGCCCATGTTCGGAAATATTATTCCCAGAAAAGTTTCCGTGTTGTCCTTGCGGGGAACCTGCGCGGGGCCCGTAACGTAGGAGCCTGAACCTTTTGAGCCCGTTATGTATCCCGCCTCGCGCAGTTCCGAAAGGGCTTTCCGTATCGTAGGCCTCGAGCAGGCGTAGGTTTCCGCAAGTTTGATTTCGGCGGGGAGCATGAGTACGCCGGAAAGGTCGCCGGACGTGATCCGTCGTAAAAGATCGTTGCAGATGACACGAGATTTAATGCCGGCCATGATTTATTCTATTAAACTTTCATCACTTTGTAAATATATTTTTTATTTTCCAGAAAAAGCTGACAAAAGCAGTAAGCTATAAAAGGCGGATTCTTTAATACTATGTAAAAAATTTGCTTGACGGCAGTCCAAATGTACATTAATCTATAAAAATTGACCTGAGGAAATGGTATGGACGATGTTTTGTTGGTAAGGGCGGAAGGCATTTCAAAAAGTTTTTCCGGCGTACCCGCACTGAAAAATGTATGTTTTGATCTGCGTCCCGGCGAGGTTCACGCGCTGTTGGGAGAAAACGGCGCGGGCAAGTCTACCCTGATGAAGATAATCTCCGGCGTGTACACCCGCGACGAGGGGGAACTGTACATCGAGGGCAGGGCGGCAGGCGATCTGACGCCGCTTTCGGCCCAGAAGCTCGGCATCGGCATCATCCACCAGGAATTGAACCTGTGCCCCCACCTCAGCGTCGCGGAAAATATCTACCTGAACCGCGAAGTATCGTCTTTCGGCATAACAAACAGGAGGAAGCAGAACCGCGAGGCGCAAAAATACCTTGCCGCGCTCGAACTCGACGTTGACCCCGACACGCCGGTACGGGAACTACCGGTCTCGAAACAGCAGATGGTTGAAATCTGCAAAACCCTTTCGATGAACGCGAAAATCATCATCATGGACGAGCCGACCTCCGCGCTGACGGACAAGGAAATTGAAGACCTGTTCAACGTTATAAAGATGCTTAAAGCGGAAAACTGCGGCGTGATTTACATTTCGCACAGGCTTGAGGAATTGTCCCGAATCGTTGACCGCGTAACTATTCTGCGGGACGGGCGTTATATCAAAACGCTTGATTTCGCGGACACGAACCTCGAAGAGATCATCGCGCTCATGGTCGGACGCAGCCTGAACGAAAAATTCCCGAAGATCGCCGTCGAGCGCGGCGGTAAAGTGCTGGAAGTAAAAAACCTTTCTTCGCCGCACGGCGTCGGGGTAAAGGACGTTTCGTTTGAACTGTATCAGGGTGAGATTGTCGCGTTTGCCGGCCTGATGGGGGCCGGTAGAACGGAAACGGCGCGGGCGGTTTCAGGCGCGGACAGGGCGAGCGCGGGGGAAATATTCCTTGGCGGCAAAAAAATCGCGGTAAAGAACATCAGGGACGCGATAAAGGAAGGCATCTACTGCGTTCCCGAAGACCGCAAGAAAGACGGGCTCTGCGTAAAGATGACTCTGGCGGAAAACATCACGCTGCCGAGTCTGGAGCTTGTTTCAAATTTCGGCGTGATCAGCGGCGCGAAAGAGTCCGAGAAGGCGCTGAAAATGAAAGACGCGCTGAAAATCAAAACGCCAGGCATAGCCCAGTGCGTAGCGAACCTTTCAGGCGGGAATCAGCAAAAAGTCGTTGTCGGCAAATGGCTGATGAGGAAGGCGAAGGTCGTTATCTTTGACGAGCCTACGCGGGGAATCGACGTGGCTTCCAAAATAGAAATCTACAACATCATAAACGAGTTGAAGAAACAGGGTATAGGGGTGATGTTTGTCTCATCCGAGCTGCCTGAGGTTTTGGGTATGTCGGACCGTATTCTTGTAATGTGCAACGGGCGGATCACCGCGAACCTTGAAACAAAAAATACAAACCAGGAAGAAATTCTAAAGTATGCGACCCGGTACGCATAAAGGGAGAACATAATGCGGACGGCAAAATTTACGCTGCAAAAACTGAATATTTCACGCGGGCTAAAGCAGCAGCTTTCGACATTTAGCGGATTTGCGATTCTGTTCATCGTATTTTCAATTCTGGCGCGGCCTTACTTTTTTACGGTCGGCAACCTGCTTACCGTAGCCACGCAGACCGCGGTTATCGCGATAATAGCGATTGGTCAGACCTATGTGATGATTACCTCCGGCATAGACCTTTCTATAGGCTCGAACATCGCCCTTTCGGGAATGATCGCGGCGATGGCGATGATGTCGGGGATTCCCGTGTTTTTTGCCGGCCTCTTGGGGATACTGAGCGGCGCGGCTGTCGGCGCGATAAACGGCATCTTCACGACTTACGGCAGGATCCCGCCGTTTATAGCGACGCTCGGCACGATGACGGCGGTGCGCGGGGTAAGCCTTACGCTGACACAGGGCATCCCTATCGGCGGCCTCCCAAAGTCTTTCACGGTAATAGGCGCCGCTTCTATAGGGCCGTTTCCTATTCCCGTGCTTCTGATGCTTGTAACCGTGCTTCTTTTCGGCTTTATCCTCGCAAAAACGACCTTCGGGCGTCATGTCTACGCCTTGGGAAGCAATTTTGACGCGGCCCGTCTTTCCGGAGTAAACACAAACCGCACACTGATACTTGTGTACGTGTTTTCAGGGATGCTCGCGGCCTTCGCCGGCCTGATCATGGCGGCCCGCATCGTCTCGGCCCAGCCCGCGGCGGGCGACGGCTACGAACTGGACGCCGTGGCCTCCTCGGTAATAGGCGGCACGAGCACACTGGGCGGCGAAGGCTCGATAGCGGGAACCTTTATCGGCGCCTTCATAATCGGCATCCTGCGGAACGGGCTCAACCTTATAGGCGTGTCCCCGTTCATACAGAAGATTGTGATCGGCATAGTGATAGCCGGTTCCGTATTCCTTGACAAGATAAAGCGCAAGGACTAAAGATCGCGGCCCCGTCACCGGGGCCCAATAAACGTGGTAGTACACCGAAAGGTTTGCTATAAAATTTTTTACAAGGAGAATTGTATGAAAAGACGTATCTTAACTCTGTTGGCGGCGGCAATGTTGCCGCTGGTTTTTTCGATCCCGTTGTGGGCGAAAGGAAATGGCGAAAAAGGAAATGGCGAAAGCGGAAGCGGTAAAATCAAAGTCACGCTTATCACTATGGATTCGATTGACGAGCATTGGCTCAAGGTAAAAGCCGGAGCCCAGGCTAAGGCGGATGAGCTTGGCAATGTTGACCTGACTTTCAACGCGCCTCCGGGCAAGGTTGACGCCGCCGTACAGCTTCAGATGGTAGAGGACGCGATTACCAAGAAATCGGACATCATAATGCTTGCCCCGCTCAACAAGGACGCGCTGTCCCCCGGCGTTGAGAAGGCCAAGAAGGCCGGCGTCAAGGTGATCATCATCGACTCCGCCGTCTCGACGCCGGATTACGACGCCTTCTTTTCCACCGATAACGGCGCCGCGGCGCGGACTGCCGCCGACACGCTGGCCGGTCTTATAGGCGGGACGGGCAAGGTCGCCATCGTGAACGCCCAGGCCGGCGCGGGAACCACGATGACCCGCGAGAACGACTTCAAAGACCAGATCGCCACGAAGTATCCGAACATCACCATCGTCGGTACCCAGTATTCGGATGGCGACAAGACGAAGGCGCTCAACATCGCGCTCGACTTCATCACCGCGAACCCCGACCTGGCCGGTTTCTACGCCTGCAACGAAGGATCAACTGTGGGCGTCGGAAACGCCGTTGACCAGAAAGGTTTGGCGGGCAAGGTGAAAGTCGTCGGTTTCGACTGGTCCGCCGACACAAAATCGCTGGTAGAACGCGGCATCCTACAGGCCACGATGGTTCAGAACCCCTACGAGATGGGTTACCAGGGCCTCCAGGCCGGCGTTGACGCCTACGCCGGCAAGCCGATCTCGCCGAAAGACAGAGACACCGGCGTAACCGTCGCGACAAAGGACAACGCCTCCACAATAAAATAGGGCCGAAAGTTCAACGCTCCGCGTTGAGCTTCCGCCTTATCGCAAGGCACGGGCGGCGGGCTGAGGGCAAATTTGTTTTCCTCCATGCCTCACCAAGGCTGGGAGTTTGCGCGAAAGTGCAAACTTCCAGCCTCTCATCGTCCATATCTCATTGCTCATCGAAGTCAGCACCCAAGGACGGCTCGCCAGCCGGCCCTTTATTCGCAAAGTCTGGTTTAATACCCTGCGCGAACCTTCGGTTCGCGCTTGCCGCGGCTCAATTAAGGCAAAGCATACAAGACGTACCCCGCCCTTCAGGGCTAAATTTGACCCGCAAAAACTTTACCTGACGAAAAGCTCCCCGCCGCGTTGCCGGTAGGGCCTTTCCGGTCCGGCTTCTTTCCGTTTTTTCTCTGTATGTTAAAGCAAAACGCGGGTTAATCACCAATATATTTACATGAGACATTTAAGAATGCTGAAACAGGGCGTGTGGTACGAAATCAGTACCCGCGTCAACAACAGGG
>JAISLM010000139.1 GCA_031290855.1 Spirochaetaceae bacterium | reverse complement strand
GCTGAAGCAGACCTTCGCCATTAGGTACAACCGTGACAATGGACGGACGGGACACCTGTGGGGCGACCGGTACTGGTCGCGGATTCTGGAAGGGGAGCCGCCGGACGGCGGGGAGGCGGCGGCGGAGGCGGCGGGAGTCCCGCCGGCCCACAGGGTCAGACCCCGCAGCGGGCACCGCACCGCCGGACGCACGTCGGCGGGAGCCCCGCCGGCCTGCGGGGTCAGACCCCGTCGCGGGAAACGGGCGTCCGGGGCCGCGTTTTTCCGCCTATACCCACTTCCCGCCGCCCCGGCGCCCGGATAACCCTCATAACCCGCCCGGAGAACCGCGGCGGCTGTCATTTCCTCCCCGAACCGAACCCGCCCAGGGGGTACGTCTGCCCTGAAATCCGAATTGCGGGCCAGGTTTAGACTTCAAGACGGGGAGGTTCATTTGAAGGATTCCCGGAGTATAGAGGAAGCGAATGCGGGGTTGAAGAGGGGTTTTGCGTTTTATAATGGGAGGGGGGTATGCGTCGCTTGAATAGCGGAACCCCGGTGAAGTGTATTTTTTAGCCTTCAGGGACTGGCAGGCAGATGCCGTGCCTCTGCCTGCACGCCAATTATGATTGCCGGAATCCACCTTAACTATTTTCATTTTTTGTTTTGACAAAGGGGCCCGGTATAACCTGCGATTGCGGCGGCAGTAACGGGTACCGGAGCAAACTTTAGAACTTTCGATAGGCACAATTAACGGCGTACACAGGACTTGATATACATGTTTGTCATTTTCCGCCCGGTACGCCGAAGTGGAACAAGGTATGGCGTCGTTTGTTTTGCTATGACAGCAAGGCGCTGTTTTGTGGCGCTTGGAGTGGGCAGCGCCTGCAAAAAATGGCAGTAGACGGTTTTGCGGGCAAACAAGGTTTGCTATGCAAACCACCACAGATGATAAATTTCCTTACAGAATGAGCCTCCATGCTTAAGATACCCCGCCGAACCTTCGGCTCATTTAACAGTTCCTTGGTACCGGCCGCCAATACTTTTTCCATGAGCGCTTTGTCTTCCGGCGCCAATTTGGGCGCCGAATTTTTCATGCGCCCGTTGTATTATGTCTCCGCCGATTTTGCCGCTATATCGCCAGCTGACTGACGCGCCAGGCCGTCGGGATGCGTCCTTAACGCCGGCAATGGCATCCTCACTTTCCCGTAAAAACCACTAGCCACAGGCTCCGCAATTTTCTATAATTGAAGTATGCGGGATATCCGTTTGATTGCCCTGGATCTTGATGACACCCTGCTGCGCACCGATTTGACTGTTTCGTTCCGGACGCGGAAGACGTTAAAGCGTTGTATTGCGGCGGGTATAGCCGTAGTCCTGGCTTCGGGCCGCACATACAGCGTGTTGCGGCGTTATATAAAAATATTGTCATTGCATAAAAATAATAGTTATCTGATCTGCGAAAACGGTTCCATAATACAGGAATCGGCGACGGAAAACATCGTTTATCATGTTACGCTGCCCCCAAAACCAGCGCTTTCGGCCTTTGATTTGGCCGACGCGGAAGGTTTTGCCGTGCAGGTTTACGAAGACGACGTGGTTTATGTTTCACGCAAAAACGAATTTGTCGCGTATGAAAAAAAACTTACCGGTATGCATCAGGCTATTCCCGACAACTTCCGCGAACTGGTTGCCCGCGGATGCCATAAATTTGTCATCCCCGGCGATCCGATTCTATTAAAACAACTCGAAGTAATACTGCTCAATTTTGTCGGTGACGACTTAACCATTTTTACCAGCAAGCCCTATTATCTTGAGATTCTGCCTCCCGCCGCGGACAAGGGGTCGGCCCTTTCCAAAATCGCCGAAATGTCAGGAATAAAACAGGACGAGGTTATGGCGTTTGGCGATTCGATGAACGACGAGGCCATGATACGCTGGGCGGGCTTAGGCGTCGCCATGTGCAACGGCGACGAGCGTATAAAAAAGATTGCGGATATTGTTACCGATAAATCAAACGACGAGGACGGCGCGGCCCGCGTCATAGAACAGCACGTCCTGTCCGCCGGCGCGGTTCGTCACAGACATTCAACGTGATACGGAGCTTGTACCCAGGGTATATTTGCGGTTATAGTCCGCATGAATAATCTTTCCCGTATTCCGTCCATGTGAGTTTTACAGCTATCCTGGTTTTGCAAACCGGTATATAATCGCCGTGTTATGGCATCAAAAAAAACGATTCTTTTTTGCGCCGCAGCTCTTTTTTTTGCGCCGCGGCTTTCGGCGCAGGATGACTTTAAAGTTCTTTTGGAATTTTTACCGGATTCCGTAACACAAAACGAAGCGTTTACAATAAATCTTGTAGTTAGTTGTCCGAATCCGGAATATATATACGTGCGGCCGCCAAATCTTAACGACGCCTTTCGCATTGAAAGGATGCGTACCGAGGTGCGTTTGGTAAGCGATATAGCGCGTAACAGCGATCAGTATACGGTGTTTGAATTCCTTTTGATACCGGACAAAGCCGGTTTGCAGGAAATCGGCGCTTTTGAAGTCGAGGTGCTCGGAAAAACCAAGACAAGCAGTCCGATCAACCTATATGTACAGGCGGCGGAAGAAACCTTTGAAGCCCGCCTTGATTGGCTTGGGCGGAACGGGCGCACGCAGGGCTACAATACGGTAAGCGCCGGTGAAGCTTGCGAAGCGGCGTTACGGATAATTTCGTGGGGAAAAAACATACCCTACCCGGAAACATTTGAAGTACCGATCGAAGTGCCGGAAAACGCCATTGTAGAAAAAATTCCGGTTTCAAAAAGTGACCGGAACGCGGGAATCGTTTTACGGTTACGGATCGTTCCGCTGGACGGTAAAACCGTAAACATAAACGCGCAAAGCGTTGAATACGAAAAAACACGGATTGAAATTCCCGCTCTAACCATAAATGTATTGCCGGCAAAGGATAAACCCGCGTCAATGGAAGCGAGGGAAGCTCCGATAATCAAAAACGAATATGCGGCCTCAGCCGCGCCCCAGGTTGGGCCGGTTTCATTTTCCGGTATGGTGAACGACAATAAAATTATTGACGTTTTCAGGGAGGAGGCAGGCAGGCGCATAGAAAAGGCGGAACGGCTATGGGAGCGGGAAAAATACGCAGACGCTCTTGCGGTTTTGCGTAATGCCGAGGTGACGCTTTCGGCGGCCGGGGCCGTAAGAAAAGTCAGGGCTATGTGCGAAAACGCGCTGCATCTGCCGCCCGGCGCCGGCGAACCCTGGCTGCCGCGCGCCCCGATGGTGTTTGTCCTCATACTGACCGCAGCGGCCTTTACTATACTTTTTTTTAACAGAAAAAAATTTTTTATTTCCGTACACCTTTTTTCAGCAATTTTATTTGTTTTTGCACTTGACGCGGCGGCCCTGGTTTTTTCATACGCCTATGAAAAAACCAGGGCGGTATTGAAATACTGCGCGGCTTATCCCATTCCGGAAGATAATGTCAAGGCGGCTTTTTTTTTCATGGAAGGCGAAACTGTTCATATTCGTTCAAAATCCGGTTTATGGCTTTATGTTGAAAGCACGGAAATCGGCAGCCCGAAAAAATCCGGCTGGATAGAAAAGGAAAACGCCGTCATACTTGCATATTCTTCGTTGTAAACGTTCATTTGGCGGAGCTTGACCTTCCCCGGATTTCACCCTAAACTGTTCCGGTATGGCCCCTTCGTCTCTCGGTTCGGACATGAGAGTGTCAATCTTAAATGAGGGGTTCAATTCCCCTAGGGGCTATACGGGACGCGGCGGTTTGAGGGCAGGCGGCAAAAGCCGGGCGAAAATCCAACATGCAAACCGCAATGTCACGTTTTTTAGCGAATTCGTTAACCAACGGGCACTCGTGGCGGAACCCGCCGGCGGGCGCAACTTTTTTAAAGATTTGGCGTCTAAATCAAGGAGAATGTATGACAAGGTCTAACGCGGCGCAGGTTATTATCGCGTTGATCCCTATAGTGGGCATAGTGATGGGCTCGGTCGTGGTGTTTTTCTACCTGTTTTGGAATCACAGGCGCAAGATGTTTCTGATTGAAACACGGCAATGGAAGGAAAGCACCTTCGATCTTTTAACCTTTAGCCTGCTTGGCGGTCTGCTGTTGGGCGTTGTAGGGCTCTGCCTGACCGTGTTTTTGGCGGTTGTGGGGGGGCACAGTTACGGGCTTTTGGGCGGGATAATCCCCCTGTCGAGCGGCATCGCGCTGTCGGCCTTTTTTGTCATCAAGCGGTTTGACAGACGTTGACGGGGAACGGCGCGTCCTTCTCGCGTGAACTTGGCGACGAAGCTGTAGCGGCGGAGGTGGTGAACGGCAGAGGCGAGCTCTTTCGTCTGCTGGTAGACAGACACGAGCGCCGCGTCGCCGGTTTGGGACACAGCTTTTTTCATAATGCCGACGAAGTGGCCGATTTTGTACAGGATGTTTTCTTAAAAGCTTTTCGGTCGCTTTCCCAGTTTCAGAAGCGCGCGCGCTTTTCGACCTGGCTATACCGCATAGCGTACACAAGCGCGTTGAACCGGTGGAACAGGCGCAAGGAGTACAAGAGCCTTTCTGAAAACGAGTACGAAAGCTCATACGGGACGCCGGAAGAAGAGCACATCAAGACTACATTGCGGGACGCGATCAGGCAGGCCGTAAGCGAGTTGCCGGAGAAGTACCGTATATGCGTGGATTTATTCTTTTTTTACGACCGCTCTTACAATGAAATCGAGGTGATAACGGGCTACCCGGTCAACACGATAAAATCACACGTTTTCCGTGCAAAAAAACTGCTGCGTGAAAAGCTAAAAAGTTTTGTAGAAGGAGACATTCCATGAATTGTAACAAGGTTTTGGATTCTTTGTACTATTCGGACAAGTACACACCGCTTATAACGCGGCTTTTAATTGCCTTGCACATCCGGCACTGCCCAAAATGCGCCGCCCACTGGCAAGCCCTGCAAACGGCCGCCGTCCTGCTGGAAGAAGACTTCTTTCCGCCGTCCGAAAGCCACGCCGATTCGATAATGGCGCTCGTGGAAGCGGACGAACCCTTTGCCGCCTCCCGCGACCGCGATGCCGTCTCGTTACGCGCCTGGATCATCACCTGCCTTGCCCTGTTGTTCTCGCTTTCAAGCGCCTACCTGGGTATCGACTATTTGACGCCGCTTGACATCCGTACAATCAACTTCATGCTTCCGGTAGGCATCACGGTCGGCGGCGCGATCACCGCCTTCTGCGCGATCTTCATAGGCTGCCACATAAAAGAACTTTCCGACTGGCTTGGCCTCCACACGCACGAATGAGCGCCTGTGCAAACGCCGGCGCTTTCCCTTACTGGGTTATCCTCTCAACGGGGGCTTTTAGCTTACGCTCACCCCAGTCTGCCCTCACGGACACCTCCTCCCGCAAGCCGCGGGGAGGCTCGTTAATTTCCCCTGTGTACTATTGCCCGGAAGACGGAGAGTAGGGCCCTGACCCAGAAAGGCTCTAGGCGGCGTCTTACGTCGGCAAGCGCCTCGCTTACTTTTATGTTCTGCGGACAGTGGCTCTCGCATTTGCGGCAACTGACGCACAGACCGGCCATGTGCGGGTCGCGGGTCGCCGCGCCGGTGCCGGTGACGTACTGCTTCAGGCCCTCGATCAGCGAAAACGCGAAGCTGGCGTTGTACGCGGCAAAGCAGCCGGGGATGTTTACCCCGTGCGGACAGGGCATACAGTAGGAACAGGCGGTGCAGTTTACCTTGCGGGCCGCGTTGAACACCGCCCTCACCTCGTCGAACACAGCGCGGCTCGCGGCGGACAGGTTCCCGACGCTAGCCTTCTCCGCGAGGGCGAGGTTTTCTTTCAGTTGTTCCATGCTGTTCATGCCGGAAAGGATCACGGTGGCTTCGCCCTGATCCCATAGCCAGTTCAGCCCCCAGTCGGCTGGGCTTCGGGCGGGGTCGGCCCTCCTGAACGCTTCGCGGGCCGCTTTCGGCAGACTCTCGATCAACTTGCCGCCCAGAAGCGGCTCCATTATGATCACGGGGAGACCTTTTGCGGCGGCGGCCTTGAGTCCGGTCCGCCCGGCCTGGTAGTTTTCATCGGAATAGTTGTACTGAATCTGGCAGAAGTCCCAGTCGTAAGCGTCAAGGAGCGTCAAAAACTGATCGCGCGCACCGTGGAACGAGAAGCCGGCCTGCCGCACCGCGCCGCTTTCTTTTTTCTTTCTTATCCAGTCCTCTATGCCCAGTGCCCGGAGCTTTTCCCACGAGCCGGTATCTGTCAGCATATGCATAAGGTAGTAGTCTATGCGGTCTGTCTTCAGGCGCGCCAGCGACTGCTCAAAGCAGCGGTCAAAGTCCTCGCTCTTCTTGCAGACGATCACCGGCAGCTTCGTCGCTATGTAGACCTTTTCCCGCAGCCCCGCTTCCGCGAGCGCCGCGCCCAGCGCCTCCTCGCTCCCGGGGTATATCCACGCGGTGTCGAAATAGTTCACCCCGTGCTCCACCGCCTCGCGGACCAGCGCGGATGTCTTCTTCATGTCGATGGGTCCGATCACGCGCGGAAAACGCATGCACCCGAAACCCAAAACCGACAGCCTGTTGCCGGACTTCCCGTCCGTTCTGTACTGCATCGTGTTTCACAGCATATCCAAGCTTAGGGTTTATGTCGATACTAACTATAATGAAACGTCATTTCGGTATCCTCACGCTGTTTTTGCTGATCTCGGCCCCGGCCTGGCCGGAGGAATTCGCTTTCAAACACAAGGTCGGCGACAAATTCAAGACGATCTCCACGTCTACCGAGAACGTGCTGCTGAACGGGAAGATCCTGTACGGCACACGGATACTGAACCGCATGGCAAGCGAGGTGGCGGAAACGCGGGACGGCGTCGCCGTCCACAAGGCGCGTTTCCAGCTTGCGGAGGAACGGCAGGTCGAGGGCGCTTGGAATTTCCATTGGACGGGGGAGTACGATTCGCTTTTCGGGAGGGACGCGCTGGGCAGGATCACCATTGACGACGACTACGTTATGCCGACCGTCCGTAACGTTCCGGTTTTTCCGGACAAGCCGCTGGAACCGGGCGGCACCTGGCAGGCTGACGGCTGTGAGGCGCACGACCTGGGGCCGACCTTCGGCCTTGACAGGCTGTACCGGCTGCCGTTCACCGCGAACTACACCTTCCTGGGCGAGAGGGAATGGCGCGGCAGGCGCTACGCGGCTATCGAGATATCCTACACGGTGGACGATAAACCCGCTTCTTTCCCGCCGGGAGGGGGAAACGAGCCGGCGGACTTTTTCCCGCTCCGAGTCCAGGGCGAGTCGTTTCAGACGGTGTACTGGGACGGAGCCTTGGGGCAGCCGGCAGGCGCTGAGGAGATGTTTACGCTCAAGTTCACGATGTCGGACGGCAACGTGTACGAGTTTAACGGCAGGGCCGAGGCGGAGATCATCGAGTCTCCGGCGATGGACAAGGACGCGGTGGCCGACGAGATAAGGCGGGAGCTTTCCGACGAAGAGATCGATGACGCGGACGTCCGCGTTGTCGACGAAGGGGTCAAGATCAACCTTGAAAACATCCTTTTTGAGCCTGATACCGCGATCCTTGTACGGGGCGAAGAGAAAAAACTGGAAAAGATAGGCGAGCTTTTGCGCAAATACCCCGGCCGTGACATAATGGTGGGCGGACACGCCGCGCGCGCCGGCGGCACGGAAGCGTCCCGGCAGCGGCTTTCGCAGGAAAGGGCCGCCGCCGTTGCCGCCTACCTGATCGAGAACGGCGTCCGGACGGCGGATCGCGTGATGGCTCGCGGCTACGGCTCGTCGCGGCCTGTCGCGGACAACGGCACGGAGGCGGGCCGCAAAAAAAACCGCCGTGTCGAGATAATAATTTTGGAAAACTGAAGTCCCGGCGCAGACTCTTTTTTGATCAAGGTATATCATGTTCTCAGAGGAGCATATCGATGGCTAAATCAATAATGATACAGGGCACGGCGTCGAATGTCGGCAAGAGCATAATAACCGCCGGCCTTTGCAGGATATTCAGGCAGGACGGCTATACGGTCGCCCCGTTCAAGTCACAGAACATGGCGCTCAACTCTTTCATCACGAAGGAGGGGCTGGAGATCGGCAGGGCGCAGGTGGTGCAGGCGGAGGCTGCGGGCATAGAGCCGGAGGTTGACATGAACCCGGTGCTGCTAAAACCCACCGGCGATTCAAAGTCGCAGGTCGTGGTGCGCGGCAAGGTCTGGACGGAACTTAACGCCGTTGACTATTACAGGTTCAAGCAGGGTCTGACCCCGATGGTAAAGGAATCCTACGAAAGGCTTTCCTCCAAATTCGACATCATCGTGCTGGAAGGCGCGGGCAGCCCCACCGAGATAAACCTCCGCGACAACGACATCGTAAATATGTTCATGGCGCGGCTGGCTTCCTGCCCCGTCCTCCTTATCGCGGATATTGACAGGGGCGGGGTGTTCGCGTCCCTTGCCGGAACTATGCTGCTGTTCACCGAAGCGGAACGCGCCTACGTGAAGGGCTTCCTTATCAACAAATTCCGGGGCGACAAGGCATTGCTTGCCGACGGACTGCGCCAGATCAGCGAAATAACCGAAAAACCCGTGCTCGGCGTCGTCCCCTACTTCCGCCTGGACATCGACGATGAAGACAGCCAGAGCGAACGGCTGGAACGGAGGCCGGAAAGCGGCGCGGACAGCGGCGTCCCCAAGATCGCGGTTCTGCGGCTGCCGCGAATGTCGAACTATACGGACTTTAGCGCGTTGAACAGGCAGGCCGGCGTGTCGGTGCAGTACTGCGCCGCAGCCGGCGACCTTGACACGGCGAGCCTCGTGATAATCCCCGGAACAAAAAACACGATGCTGGACCTTGATTGGATGCGAAAGAACGGGCTGGAGAAGGCGGTGAAAAAGCACGCCGCCGCCGGCAAACCGGTGTTCGGGATTTGCGGCGGGTATCAGATGCTGGGCAGGCGGATCGCCGACCCGGTCAACGCGGAAGGCGGCGGCGAGATCGAAGGGATCGGGCTTCTGCCGGTGGAAACGGTATTCGAGCCCGGAAAGTACAGAACCCGCGTGAGCGGAAAGTTTCTGACGCTGGACGGGATTTTCAACCCGCTGTCGGGCATGGAGATTGAAGGCTACGAGGTCCACATGGGCAGCACAAAACCGTGCGACGGGGAGACAGCCTACACCCCTGTCGCTTTATTGAAAGACTCCGTAAGCGGCGCGGAGATTACGGACGGCGCGTACCGGGGGGCCGTGTACGGATCTTACGTTCACGGCATATTCGATGCGGAAAACATAGCCTCTGTAGTGGTAAAGGCCCTGTACAACGCGAACGGCCTCGAATACGACTGTACGCTGAGCGAAATCTCGATAAAGCGGCACAAAGAGAATCAGTACGATATGCTGGCGAACATCCTGCGCGATTCCATCGACATGGACGCTGTCTACAGGATTCTGGACGACGGGATGCTAAACCATTGACGGCGCACACGGTGAATACGATGTTTACAAGTCCTGAAAGCATCGAAAAGCGGAGTTTCGAGATCATAGACGGCGAGCTTGCCGAGCGGGGATGCGGCCAGGCGCGGACACCGCTGGAAGCCGAAGTTGTCAGGCGCGTGATCCATACGACCGCCGATTTTGACTTCGCCGGCAAACTCTTGTTTACACACGGCGCGGCGGAAGCTGCGCTTCCGCTTCTGCGGAGCGGTATCGACATCGTTACCGACACGACGATGGCGGCGTCCGGCATAAACAAAAAGCTTTTTACAAAGGGAGGCGGTGCGCTCCACTGCTTTATCGCGGACGCGGACGTGGCGGCGGCGGCGGCGCGGAACGGCATTACACGCGCCGGCGTTTCCGTAGACAAGGCCGCCGCCCTGGGCAGGGACCTGATATTCGCCGTCGGCAACGCGCCCACCGCGCTGCTGCGCATCCACGAACTGCTTAACGAAAACCGCCTTGCCGCAAAACTGGTTATAGCGGCCCCCGTTGGTTTCGTAAACGTTGTGGAGGCGAAAGAACTGTTTCTCGACGCGCCCCTCCCCTGCATAATAGCCCAGGGCAGAAAAGGCGGCAGCGCCGTCGCCGCGGCAATAGTAAACGCCCTCCTGTCAGCCGCATTTCGCACTTAGCGCCGTGAAAGATCCCTGATCTCAGAGAGGGCCTTCAGCAGCAAGGTGTTTTCATCAGGGGTCAGAACCGCGCTTCTGTAGTAGCTGTCGTCGAGACCGCGATAGTTGTCGCAGCGCCGTATCAAAATTTTCCTGTGCAGAAGGGAATCAAAAAAATTCTTTTTATCAAAGCCTGAATCGGGCCCTATCCTAAAGAAGATGAAGTTGGCCTCTCCGCCCAAAACCTCGATGCCGAGTTTCTTGAATTCGGCTTTCATCCTTGTCCGTTCTGTCTTGACAAGGCCTCGTACCATTTCGACGTAGCCGGTATCCCTCAGGGCGGCGATTCCGGCGGTCTGGGCTACGGCGGACACAGGCCAGGCCTGGCCTGTGTCCGCGAGGCCCGCCGCGTCTTCCGCACCGCCTGTAACGCAGTAGCCGAGTCTTAAACCCGCCATCGCGTATATCTTCGTGAAGGCGCGCAGGACTATCAGGTTCGGGAAGTCCGAAAGCAGCGGGAGGACGCTGTGCGCGAGCGGCTCGTCAAGGAATTCGTTGAAACATTCGTCGACCACAAGCGTGGTGCCGCTCTCGCCGCACTTTCGCGCTATCATGCCCAGCAAATTCATTTCAATCGTGAGGCCCGCCGGGTTGCTTGGACTGCACAGGAAGACAATGCGTATATCGCGGTCTATCTTCGGGAGGATGCTGTCGTCAAGGCGGAAATGTTTTTTGGAAAGTTCTTGGTAGACGATGTGGGAGGAGGCTTCCCGCAATGCCTTTTCGTAGTCGGAGAACGCAGGTGAGACAACGAGGGCGCGGCGCGGTTTTTTCCAGTGGACTATCCGGTAGATTAGGTCGCCCGCGCCGTTGCCGCAGACGATACGGTCGGCGGGAAGACCGAGGCGGGATGAAAGCCCGGCACGGAGGCGGCTGCAGAAGGGGTCAGGGTACTTGCCGCAGTCTCCGGCGGCGCGGCGCACGGCCTCGACGACTGCCGGAGGCGGACCGAGCGGACTTACGTTCACGGAAAAGTCGAGTAGCCGCCCGCCGCCTTCCGGAAACTTGTCCCGCAGGTACTCCACGCCGCCGTGTCTCAGTTCCATAGTACCCCGAATAAGGCGCTGTGCAGGGCGGCAAGAAGGCTGCCCGCGAGAATCACAAAGAGTGTCGTCGAGCAGTACATAAGGCGGACGGCGCGGATTATGTCGGCGGGCTCAGCCTGCCTCTTTCCGTCACCAATTTCGGGCTTTTGTTCCAGTTTGCCGCCGTAGAAGGCGTCTCCGCCCAGCTTAAGGCCGAGCGCTCCGGCGCAGGAGGCCTCAGAGTGGGCGCTGTTAGGGCTTGCGTGCTTAAACCTGTCCCGCTTGTACACCCGCAGCGCGTTTTTCGCGTCAAGACGGAGTATCGCGGCGGCGGCTATCATCATGAGGGCTGCGATTCTTGCCGGGATAAAACCCAGCGCGTCGTCAAGCTTCGCCGCGAAGCGCCCAAAGTTGATGTAGCGCTCGTCCTTGTAGCCAATCATCGAGTCAAGCGTGTTGACGGCCTTGTAAAGCATGGCGAGGGCTGGGCCGCCTACGGCAAGGTAGAAGAACGGCGCTATAACGCCGTCCGCGAGGCTCTCGGCGACCGTTTCCACCGCCGCCTTTATCACCTTTTCCATAGAAAGCTTCTCCGTGTCCCGTCCGACAATCATCGAGACGGCCTTCCGCGCCCCGGCCAAATCGCCCGCCGCCGCCTTCACGTACACCTTCCGGGCCTCGTCCCGGAGGCTCCTGGGCGATATTGCCAGGTAAGCAATTACTACAAAAACGATGAAGGCGGCGGATCGCCCAAGGCCCTGCGCAAAACCGATTATCGTATGGAAAAAGGCAAAGGTGACGGCACAGACTGACAGGGCGAGCGCGGCCCCGGCTGTACGTTCCCCGGCATCCATGCCGACAGCGGCCTTGCCTGAGAATACCCGGCGGAACAGCGGCTCGCCCCGCTCAATGAGAAGGCCGATGCCGCGCACAGGGTGGGGAAACCACGGCGGGTCGCCCGCCGCCGCGTCCAGAACGAAGGCGGCCATCAGAAGCGCCGCGCCGCCGCAGGGTAACAGCAGGGGTATCAAAAGCTTAATTCCGTCTGTTTAAGAGCCGCCGCGATCGTGACCCCTCCCCGCGCCGTTTTTCTGAGGAGGAGCTTGCCGCTTTCAGAGGCCGCAACCGCGGCGCGCTCGCAGACATTGTCCACGCCGGCGGCTTTCCGCACGAAGTCGGAAGCGCTAAAATGTCCCTCGACACCTTCCAGCGTCGCCTTGTCAAAGAATGAGCAGGGGAGGGCGCGGCTCTCGCAGAACTCTAAGAGGCCTCTTTCAGCCCGTTTGATGTCTATGCTGGCCGCTCCGGCAACACAGCGCCCGTCAAGGCAGAGGCTTTCCAGCGCGTAATCGAAAAGTTCCGCGATGGCTTCCGCTGGCGTGCCTTTCCGGCAGCCTATCCCGACATAGAGGCGGCGCGGAATAAGGCGCAGCAGGTCCGCACCGGTTTCCGAACGCTTCATAGACACGAGTATCCCAAAAGTATCGGCAGCTTCCCTGCCGCAGTCGTAAACGATACCGTAAGGGGGCGTCCCCGCAATCGGATAGTCCGACCAGAGGCGTATCTCGCTGCCTTTTAGCAGTGCCGCCGAAACTCTTTTCGCCTTTTCCATCGAGTCTATCGCAAGGTCTTGCCTGCTCGCCCAAAGGTCTACGGCAAAAACCCCGTGTATGTCCGTCGCTGTCGTTATAACGGCCTCGGAGTGCAGGAAGCCGGCAAGTTCCAGCGCAAACTCGTTTCCGCCCCCTATATGGCCGCCCAGCAACGGGATTACCCACTTGCCGAGCTCGTCAATCACGACTAGGGAGGGGTCGCTGAGTTTTGAACACACGAAAGGCGCTATCGTGCGCACAGCTATACCGGCGGCGCCTATGAAAACGAGCGCGTCCGCCTCCCTAAACGCGGCGGCGGCCTGTTCTTTGAGGCTAGAGGCCGGCTCTTTTGCAAAAATCTCGTGTCCCTTGCCCGAAAAGTAGAGGCAGAGGCGGCTTTTTAACAGCGCCCCGCAATCCGTAAACGAAAAAAAAGCTATTTTCATAGGCTGGACCACCGGCGGTTTCCGTGCGGCTAAGAAAAGGCGGAATTTTGTCCGCGGTCGGCTTCCAAAACCATGCCGCGGTGCCAGGCCAGAAGCTCGTCGTGCAGGGCGGGGGCAAGCCCCTCGACATCGGCCATCACGCGGAAGACGGGTTCCGTGCCTGAACCGCGCATCCAGAGTGAGGCGCGGTCCGCGCCGCTTTCGTCATGAAAGACGATCCGCAGTCCGCCGCGTCCGGCCTCGCCGAAATTTTCCACGCCGCGCCGTTCCTCGCTGCCTTTGTAGACAGATGCCGTCCAGCCCGAGATGCCCCATTCGGAACGGAGACGGCTTTTCCGCCTCTCCCATTCCGCGGCGAATAGGTACTGATACCGCGCTTTAAGGGCGGCGTGGTCGCGGCTTTGGACTTCGAGGCGGGCTTCCTCTGAGTAGGCGCTCGTCGTGGTGAAGGCGGGAAGGCTTCCGGTTATGCCGGACAAGGTGAAATCATCCGCGCAGGGTTTTCCGTTCCGCTCGCACCATAGTTCAAAAAAGCCCTTTTTGACCGCCCGTGAGCGTATACGCAGCAGTTTCAACAGCGCTACAACGGTTTGAATCGGATCGCGCACCGATGACGGGTGGACGATGCTGCCGCCCGCCGCCCCTTCTCCCGTTATGGGAACGGTCCAGCCTTCGGTACGGAGCCTGCGGCCCAGGCCGACAACATTGGCCTCGCCCGTTTCGGCGCGAAAAACCTTCGCGCCGAAGGCGCGGGCTATCGCGTCTATCCGCATCGATGTAGCGTCGTTCACGGCGACGGCGATTTTCTCCGTGCCGGCACCCGCGCCGGTGCCGGCCCCGGTATCGCCCGTCCAGGCAAGCTGGCAAAGTCCGGCGAGGCAGGCAAGCGCGAATACTTCCTGCGCCTCCGCCTGGCGGACATGGCCGGCATTTTCGTCAAAAAACACGATGTTCCCCCTGTCGCCGTCACAATCCGGCGTGTAGGCAAGGACAAAGTCCCCGTCCGTCCGCCTTTTTTCGCTTAAAAAGTCACAGGCGGGCCTAAGCGCCTCGCCTTCCGGCACTATCCTGTGGGATATTTCGCCGGGTCTGTCGTTTATTGATGCGAATTTTAGGCCAAGCCCTTCAAAAAAGGCTTTGTCGATGCTGGCGGCGCGCGCCGATCCGTTAAAATCGGCGGCTATTCCGAGCGGCGCGGCGCTTATCGCGCTTTTTAACTCCGAGAGGATGGCGTCCTGTCCGCCTGTGGCCGTTTCAAGACTGAAGTCCCTGTAAGAGGCCAGCGCGGCGCTCTTGTACAAGGGGGCCTTGTTTAGCGCCTCCGTAACGGCGATGCCGGCCTTGCCGGAGGCCGGAAAAGCGCCGTCCCACGCGGAAGTCCGCGCCTGGAACTCCTCTTCGAGCCGCGCCATATCCGCGCCGCCGAGTACGCCGCCGTCCGTAAGGCCGAATTTTATGCCGTTGTAGCCGATTGGGTTGTGACTTGCCGATATGTAGATGAAGGCGTCAGCGCCGCCGTCTTCTCCGCAGGAGCGGGCGTAGGCCATTATTTCGGGGGCCGCCGCGACGCCGCAAAAAAGGACGCGGCAGCCCTTCGCGGCAAGCGCGTTCAAGACCTCTGCCGCAACGGCCCCTCCCGTGGGCCGCGTATCAATGCCCACGATGATGCTGCTGCGCGGCGCGTTCGCCTGAGTTTTCGCACGTAGAAAATCCGCAAAAACCGCTGCCGCAGTCGCCGCTGCAAAGGCGTGAAAATCCGAGATGTCCCTTCTCGCGCTCTCCGCGTCTCCGTCCGCGGCAAAAACGTCCCGCCAACCGGAAGCCGAAAGTATCATGCCCCCTCACCATATCCTGGGTTTAAACTTCCCGTCCTGCGTGTCGATCTTTATGTCCTCCCCGGCCTGCTCAATCACGTAAAGCCCCTTGTCCAGCGCGTAGTTCTTCACCTCTTTCGGCAGTTCCAGCGCGGCAATCGCGGCTATTATCTTTTTGCCTTTGTATTTTTCGTTAGTCGCCACGCTTGTCTGCTGTATGAAGCGGTCGATGTACTCGTACTTGAAAGCCGGCTTTATCTCGACAAGGGCGACCGTGTCGCCGTTTCGCAGAACCACGTCGTATTCGGCCCTAGCGCAGCCGTCCGCCCCGATCACCCTTTCGCGGCGGCAGTAGTTGTCAAACGCGTAATCCAGCTCCTTGAACTTCTCCAGGAGCGCCTCCGGAACAAAGGTATAATCGGCAAGGCCGCCCAGCCTGTTGTAAATCTCGCCCATCTTATTGTTCCACTGTTTGTCGGACTCCGCCCGCGCGTCCCTCATCTCCTTCCTGAACGACTCATGGGATTCCCTCATCTCCTTCGTGAACACCTCGCCGGATTTTTTGATGCCGCGGGACAGCCCGTTCTTCACCCTGTCGACACAGGCGAAACTTATATTCGAATTCCTTTTACGTCTTCTTGCGGTCGTTATTGCCATAACATAACTCGGTTAAAACCATGCTCAAAACAGGCCCTCGTCAAGCTCCCCGTCGCCGTCGATCACGTAGTTTCCCGCCGCCGCGCCCTTTGCCGCCGAAGGCTTCCGGGCCGGCGCCGCCTCCGCAGGCCCGGCACCGGCCTTCGCGTTCGCCGTTACGTGGGCCGTCGCCGCCTCAGATTCTGTCCCGGCGGACGCCTCTACGGCATTTTTATCGGGAAACATGATCTTTCTGACACGCGCCTCTATATCGGCGGCAAATGCGGGGTCTTTCTCAAGGAACTCCTTCGCGTTTTCCCTGCCCTGCCCTATCTTTTCCTCGCCGTAAGAAAACCACGCGCCTTTCTTTTCTATGACATCGTATTTCACGGCGGCGTCCAACAGGCTGCCTATCGCCGAAACGCCCTTGCCAAACATGATCTCCATCTCCACCTTGCGGAAAGGGGGGGCGACCTTGTTCTTTACCACCTTGACTTTGATACGGTTGCCCACGGCATCCGCGTCCCCG
Organism: Spirochaetaceae bacterium; assembly: GCA_031290855.1. Classification (GTDB taxonomy): domain Bacteria; phylum Spirochaetota; class Spirochaetia; order Treponematales; family Breznakiellaceae; genus JAIRMY01. Next base: position 4,371 of record JAISLM010000139.1, on the reverse strand, counting down.
CCCTTCTCGATGGTCTCCTGCTTGCGCACGTCGAGCCGAACCGAGGCGTAGAATTTGAGCGCGTTCCCTCCAGTAGTAGTCTCCGGGTTTCCGAACATTATCCCTATCTTCATGCGGATCTGGTTGATGAAGATCAGCGCCGTCCGCGATTTTCCGATAATAGCGGTAAGTTTCCGCAAAGCCTGGCTCATAAGCCGCGCCTGAAGTCCGACGTGGGCGTCGCCCATGTCCCCCTCAATCTCGGCCTGGGGCGTCAGCGCGGCTACGGAATCGACGACGATCACGTCTATCGCGCCGGACCGCACAAGACTTTCCGCTATCTCCAGCGCCTGTTCCCCCGAATCTGGCTGGGAAACCTCGAGGTTGTCTATATCGACACCCAAATTCTTCGCGTAAGTGGGGTCCAGGGCGTGTTCCGCGTCGATAAACGCGCATATTCCGCCCAGTTTTTGCGCTTCCGCCACGGCATGGAGCGCCAGCGTCGTCTTGCCGGACGATTCCGGCCCGAAAATCTCGATTATACGTCCGCGCGGATAGCCGCCTATCCCCAGCGCCTCGTCCAGAAGTATCGAGCCTGTCGGTATCGTTTCTATGCCGACCGCGTTTGCGTGCGTCCCCAGCTTTATCAGCGAGCCCGCGCCGAACTGCTTTTCAATCTGAAGTCTTACCGCTTCAAGCGCCTTCCGCTTGTCCTCAAGGCTTGCCCTGCTGTCACCCGTACTTTTCTCCGCCGTTTTTGCCATACGTCAATCTCCTTAAATGTTTTCGTAATTATGACCGTACTTTAATCTATCCCAAATGAAGATAAAAAAATAGCCCGCAAGCCGCTTTGACTACGCGGTATATTCGAAATTTCCTTGAGATTTGCCAGATTCGCACTGATTTTTTAATGGGCCTCCGCCTTAAGCACGTAGTTTCGCAAAGCGAAAACCGCGGGATTTTGAGCCTGTCCCAAAACTAATTGACTGTGCGCTAACGCACACGGTTTTGGGACAGGCTCTTGCAGTTTTTGAGGCCTTTGGCCTTCCGCCTTTCAACCTTGAAAAAACCGCGAAATTCAAGTTTGCCGGACAAACAAAGCTTGTCTCCCAAAAACTGAAATTTTGGGAAAGCCTCTTTTATATGAAGTTTTTTGTGCCGCCCAGGGATTCCAGCAGGACCGGGAGGCTGCGTACGCCGTACATGAACATACTCAGGTCGCGGTACCAGCTCATGTTGCAGGCGTTGCAGGACGCTATGCGTAGGCCGCTCTCTTTCATGCCGCTGTCGAGGATGTTCCCAAGCGTGAGCGGCAGTTGCATGCACGGGTGGATGTCGAAGAACCAGTCCAAAAACAGTACGTGCCTCCCGCCCAGGCAGTGGAAGGCTGCCGTGCCGGGGTCTTTCAGGTAGCTGATGATGTTGCGCATAGAGAGTGCGGAGTTGATGATGCCGTACTTCCCCGTCTTGCGCAGCTTTATCGCCGCCTCCAGGCCCTGTATCACTTTGTCGCGTGGCAGACTGATGCCCTCCCCTCCCAGCGGGTAAACCTTAGATTCCGAAAAGGTCGGGTAGTTGAACGATATGAAATCATAACCCATGCCTTTCGCCCGGACGCAGACCTGCTCAAGCTTGTCGTAGTTGTCGTTCCAGATCAGCACCGAGGCCATCGTCTTCAGGCTTGTCTTCTTTATCATTTCTAAGGCGCGCGCCATGTCGTCCATGATGTTCGGTATCCTGCGCGATTCCGCCATCGTAACAGGATCGCCCGAATCGAAGGATATGCTGAGCAGGTCGCAGCCGGCGGCTTCCAGTTTCTTTAACATATCGTTCCGCATCAGGAGAGAGGGCGCAGCGTTCAACACGGCGTTGTTCATCCTGCGCAGCGTGGCCCGCTCGACAAACGCCGCGATGTCGGGATGAAGCAGCGGTTCCCCGCCTGTCAGCGTAAGATGCCCCACGCCGAAATCGGCCAGCCTGTCTATCGCGGCGAGCGCCTTTTCCTTGTCCACGAATATTTTGGGGTGCTGTTTCCATATATCGCAGAACGAACATTTTGCAATGCAGGCGTTGGTTACCGCGAACTCTGTAAACCTTAGCCTGCCTTGAATGAATTTTTTTACCAGATTTATTCTTTTGCTTTTTATCATACAGAAACTTTGCCCGACCGGCCCCAAAATTTCAAGCTGGCGGCGACTTCCGCTGCCGGGGCCAGGCGCCACGGGAGGTATTCGTGCGGGGGCGGGGCTTCCGTCCGGGCCTTTCATTGTGCCGGAAAACCCGCAGTGCTATACTTTTACAGGCGGCGGTCTTGTTCCGCCGTCAGAGGGAGGCCTTGTGGCGTTGATAGGTGTAATTTTTGCGGACGGCGGTCGTAAAGAGCTGGTCTATGGGCCTTGCGGCTTGAGCCTGCTGAAGATTTTGCAGGGCGCGGGCGTCTACCTGCCGTCAGTCTGCGGGGGGAGGGGGCGCTGCGGGAAATGCGCGGTGAGGCTTCGATCCGGCCCCCTCCAGCCCGGCGCCGCCGACCGCGCCTTCTTTTCGCGGGACGAGACGGAGGGGGGCTTCCGCCTGGCCTGCGCCGCCTTTCCGGACGGGGATATCGAGATCGAGCTTTGCCGCGAAACGGGGGAACGGGATTTTGTCACGCTGAACAGCTTTGCGGAGGGGGACGGAGTCCCGCTCAAGATTTTTGGGGAGGCGCTCACACTCGAAAAGAGCGGGCGGAGCTTCGCCCGCCGCCTCGCCCCAGAGCGGAGGCTTTCCTGCGCGGAACTGGCGGAGGCCTCCAAACTGGCCGACGCGCAGGGGCGGCTTTTCGACGCGCCCGTAGACGCGGCGCCGGAAGAGATATTCGTGTACCGCGAGCGGGGCAGGATACTCCGTGTCGGCGGCGGGAGCGAGCCGGTGTACGGGGCGGCCGTAGACATCGGCACGACCACGCTGGCGCTCGCCCTGCTCGACCTGCGGACAGGCGGCGTCGCCGCGAGGTTTTCGGCGGTGAACCGGCAGCGTGAAGCGGGGGCCGACGTGCTTTCGCGTATACAGAAGGCCAACGACGGGGAACTTCCCCGCCTGAGCCGGATCGTGAGGACTCAGGTCGCGGAAGGGATTGCCGCGATGTGCCGGGACCTTTCCGCCGACACAGGGGCCGTCCGCAAAATCGCCGTCGCCGGCAACACCGCGATGCTGCACATCCTGCTGGGCCTGAGCTGCCGCATCCTCGGTCGCACACCCTTCACGCCGGTCACGCTGGACATGGTTTCCCTGTCCTCGCGGGAAATTTTTGACGGAGGCCTCTGCTGTCAGACGCTGATCCTTCCGGGAATCTCCGCCTACGTGGGGGCGGATATTACGGCGGGCCTCTTTTTTACTGGCGTACACGCCCGGCCCGGCCCTGAGCTTTTCATGGATATCGGCACTAACGGCGAGATAGCCCTTGCCTACGAGGGACGGATACTCTGCACGGCGACTGCGGCGGGGCCGGCCTTCGAGGGAGGCAACATCCGTTGGGGGACGGGAAGCGTCGGCGGCGCGATCTCACGGGCGCGGGCGCGGGACGGGCTATGGGATTGCGGGACGATTGGCGGCCTCCCGCCAGTCGGCATCTGCGGTTCCGGGGTGCTCGACATAGTGTACCAGGGGCTCAAAAACGGCCTCGTCCAGAGCAGCGGGCGCTTCAGCGAAGACTTGCTGCCCGGCGGGGAAATATTCCTTGCCAAGACATCCGACGGCAGGGACATCGTGTTCTGTCAGAAGGACGTGCGGGAACTGCAACTGGCAAAGAGCGCGGTACGTTCCGGTCTTGACGCGCTGCTGAACCACGCCGGCCTTGGCTACCGGGACATCGAAACCCTATACCTGGCGGGCGGCTTCGGCTTCAACCTGAACCTTGAAAGCGGCGTGGGGGTGGGCCTTATCCCTGAAGCCCTGCAGACGAAGGTTTCGCTTGCGGGGAACAGTGCGCTGGGGGGCGCCGTGAAATTTCTCCTCGATCCGGATGCCGAAGAAACACTGTACCAAATTGCAGGAAAAGCTCAGGAATTCAGCCTCCCCGAAGACCGCTACTTCAACGGGCGCTTTATCGACAACATCAACTTCGACTGAGGCGGCCATAAAACTTGTATGAACTAATCGAGGACAGTTGTGTTTTAGCAGCCGCATTGAAAAAAAGTGACAGTCAGCATGAAATATTGTCTCAATTATAAAAGGAACGCACTCGTTTTATAACCGAACTCTTGCAAAATGCGGAAGACGAAGGTGTTCGTCATGGTTTATTCGCAGTGGGGTCTGCTCCCCCGCCCCTTGGGGCGGTTAGAGTGGGTAGCAACTACAAAAAAATTGTAGTAGACGGGTTTGCCATGCAAACCACCACAGATGATAAATTTCCTT
>JAISLM010000138.1 GCA_031290855.1 Spirochaetaceae bacterium | reverse complement strand
CAAGGAGCAATGAGGAATGAAAAAAAGACTGTGTATAATCTGGATCGCCCTGTGCGCGGCGCTGCTTTCCTGCGCCAGTACGGGCGAAAGCGCGGACATTCTTTCCCTGGAAGAAGCCGGGCAGCCGGCGGCGTATGCGCCCCCGGCTGCCGCGCCGAAAACCGCGGAGGAGTTCCTTGAGCGGGGCATATTGTTTTACAGCCGCAGCGACTATGAAACGGCCATCGCCGACTACACCGAAGCCCTGCGGATCAACCCCGACTATGCCGCCGCGTATTACAACCGGGGAACTGCGTATGGCAACAAAGGGGACTACGACCGCGCTATCGCCGATTTTACCCAGGTGATACGGCTTGCCCCGGATTTTGCCTACGCCTATGGCAACCGGGGAGCTGCGTATAAAGACAAAGGGGACTACGACCGCGCTATCGCCGATTATGACCAGGCGATACGGCTTGACCCGGATTTTGCCGCCGCGTATTACAACCGGGGCAATGCGTATGAGGACAAAGGGGACTACGACCGCGCTATCGCCGATTATGACCAGGCGATACGGCTTGACCCGGATGATGCCGAGGCCTATAACAACCGGGGAGCTGCGTATAAGGACAAAGGGGACTACGACCGCGCTATCGCCGATTGCACCCAGGCGATACGGCTTGCCCCGGATTTTGCCGCCGCGTATTACAACCGGGGAATTGCGTATTACGGCAAGAAGGACTACGACCGCGCTATCGCCGATTATAACCAGGTGATACGGCTTGACCCGGATCTTGCCTACGCCTATGGCAACCGGGGCAGTGTGTATGCCGGCAAAGGGGACTACGACCGCGCTATCGCCGATTATGACCAGGCGATACGGCTTGACCCGGATGATGCCGTTGCCTATAACAACCGGGGCATTGCGTATGAGGACAAAGGGGACTACGACCGCGCTATCGCCGATCACACCCAGGCGATACGGCTTGACCCGGATTATGCCGTTGCCTACAGCAACCGGGGCAATGCGTATTACGGCAAGAAGGACTACGACCGCGCTATCGCCGATCACACCCAGGCGATACGGCTTGACCCGGATTTTGCCGCCGCCTATAACGACCGGGGAAGCGAATCTCGTCCCCCGCTTGACCCCGCTAAGTAAGGAACGGTATAAAAAGCGGACTGAAGTAGAACGGGCAAACAGTTTATTAAAGGACTGGCTGCTTCCGGGAAACTCTACGCCAGGGGACACGCAAAAGTATCTTTTGTGTTATCCGGCGCCGTCCTCTGCCTGGCCGCCCTGCGGATGATCCAGCATTTTATTTGCAAAGTCTGGTTTAATACCCCGCCGAACCTTAGGTTCGCGCTTGCCGTGCGGAGGCTCATTATCTGACCCGGAGGGGTTTTGGGAAAGGCTCAGAGGATAATTTATATCAGGTATTGTGTTAATATTTGCGTTTGTCATCGCTATCGTGGTGATGATACTGGCCATTTCCAAGCTCAAGATACATCCATTCCTGTCGATCATGATGATTTCGCTGCTTTTGGGGCTGGCTGCGGGCATCCCGCTGGTAAATGTTACCGTTAAATACGGAGCCGTGGTTCAGGGAATTGCCAATGTTATCGGGGCGGGCTTCTCAGGCACGTTTACGAGTATCGGTATCGTGATTATTCCGGGCGCGTTGATAGGGACGGTGCTGGAGGCGGGCGGCTGCCGATTCTTCGCGCGGGGTCAGGCTTCGCGGGGTCAGGCTTCGCGGGGTTTGAGTTAAGCTCGCCGCATAGCGGTGAGCTTAACTCAAACCCACGTAAGCCAACGCGAAGCGTTGGCACGGGGCCTTGTAAAAACTGTGTTTATCAATATACTTAAACGGGAGGGGCGGACTGAAATCGTAAAATCCGCTTGACGGGAGCGATGGATAACACGGGTACGGAGACTATAGTACGGAGCCTGATCCAGGATGCCTACGACAAGATGATGGATACCAGGCCCGAAGAAGCCCTTGAAAAGCTGGAACAGGCTTTGTGTGCGGATTACAATCAGCAGGAGGCGCTTTATGCGCTGAAATGCCTCAAGTGGTGGCTGGAACGTATAAAGGGTATGGATTGTACCGGCGGTGACTGCCCCTACAGCAGGGGTAATTTTTTGCTTTCACAGTGGAAGGGCTATTACGGCTTCCTTGATCTTGTCGGCTACGCTTTCGACAGGTGCCAGTACGCGGTAAAGCATTTTGTTTATGGCCTTGCCCTGAAATACTTCTCCGAGGTTTTTGAGGACGGCGCCATGAGGCACGATCCGGACCTACTGGAGCAGCTCGGGCGCTGCTACAAGGGTATCGGCAGTTACGGGGAAGCCCTTGCTTATCTTAGACAGGCGGCGCAGTTCAAGCAGGAGGACGCGGAGACGATGGCCGTTCTGGCGGATGTTTACGCGCTGTTGGGCGAAACGAAGGCGGCCAGGGCGCTGTTCCGCGAAGCGTTTTTCATAGACCCGCAGGGTATCGATCTGCGGGGTTTGGAGTCGGGCCTTATTCTTGCGCTTGTCCGGCGTGTCGGGGATATGGGTTATTCGGGAGCGGAATTGCAGGAATGGATTCCGGTTTATGGGGCGCTGTTTGACGTTTTTACAGTGAAGCGCGAGCTCAAGCTTGCCGAACTGGGACGGCTCAAGCAGCAGATTTTTTATCTGGAGAGTGAGCTGCGGTGCAGGCCCGGCAATGAAAACATTTTGACGCCGGCCCTGCTGAACAAATATTTTAGGCTGATGGATTATTATGAAGGTACAAACGGCGATCAGGCTTTGATTGACGAGATCAAATTGAAAATAAAAATAATTGAACCGGTCATATATGAGCGGTATATGTGTTAAACAGGAAAAGGAAGGACTTAGGAAATGTCAGAAACGTTGCTTAAAGATGTTCAAAATATGTTGAATGAAGAAAAGTTTACCAGGGCCACGCTTAGTAACTATTCGATTGACCGGTTTAAGGAACTTGATCTTGTACTTGAACAGGCGAAAAAGGAACGCGCCTGCAGCGATATAAAAAGTATATGCGACGATCACCTTGGTCATTCAAAAAACAGCATCATCGCCGTCTATTTTTCCGGGATGATCGCGCTTTCACAGCAGACGATAGACGACGCGGCGCTTGTCAGCCTTGTCGGTATTTTTGTTGATAACCACAAATGGAATATCGTAAAGTATCTTTGCGAGCGTATTCTTGAGTACGGCGAATCCAGATTCGCGCTGCGTACGCTGGCCGAATGTTACAAGAACGACAACGAGGAAGAAAAGCTGTTTGACGCCTGGAAGCGGCTTGTAAAGATAGATCCCGACGAGGCGGATATCGCGAAGCTGCTCGCCGAACAGGCCGAAAAGCTGTGTAATATTGACGAGGCGACGGATTATTTCAAAAAATCCCTGCACCGCTATATCAACAAGCAGTTATTTACAAATGTGCGGGAGATATGGCTCAAGCTTATTGATTACCACCCGGACGACATGGATTTTTTTCTTTCCGTTCAAAACAAGGTCGCAAAAAACATAAGCGTGGACAAGGCCGCCGCGCTTCTTACGGACGTGTACAATTCTTGCAGGAAACGCGGCGATATTAACATGGCGATTACCATATTAAAGCTGATATTAAACTACGATGAAAGGGACAGCTTCGCGCGGAAAGAGATAACCGAATGTTTCAGGCAGAAGTGCGCGCAGCACAGCCAGCTTGAGGAATACATCAGGATATCGAACCTTACGCAGAACTGGCGAAACGTACACGAGGCGATACAGGATTTTGAAAAGCATATTGCGTTTGACAAGGGTAATTTTGTATTTCACAGGACCTGGGGCGTCGGACGGATCGCGAAGGTTGAAGGCGACGATATTGTGGTCGATTTCGCAAAAAAACGCTCCCATAGCATGTCGCTCAAGATGGCGGTTGACGCGCTGCAGACTCTGGAAAAAAATCATATCTGGGTTTTGAAGGCGACGATGAGCAAGGAAAAGCTCCACGAAAAGGTAAAAACCGACCCCGAATGGGCGTTAAAAACGATAATCAAAAGTTTTGACAATCTTTGTGATGTCAAGCATATAAAGTCTGAACTTGTACCTTTCGTGCTTTCCCAGGGCGAATGGACCGCCTGGAACACCAAAGCGCACGCCATACTGAAGGGTAATTCCCTGTTCGGCGTTAGTCCCGACAATATAAACGTTTACACGGTCCGTGAACGTTCTTTGAGCATGGACGAAAAGCTGTACGGCGAATTCAAGGCCGAAAAGAAGTTCTTTAACAGGCTTTCTTTAATCAGGGAATTTGTGAATGGGATAAAAAGCATAGAGCCGGACTCGGAACATTTTAACGAGATGATCTCTTTCTTTGCCGGATACCTGAAGCCGAATATGCCGGTGAACGAGTACGCCGTAACGTCGTACCTTCTTCTGAAAAACCTGGCGGCTTCGTACCCGTTCATCAGTCCGCTTTTGAATTTGAATTTCCCCGGCCTGTTTGAACGGATCGACAATTTGCCGGATTTGTTTCAAAACCTTAAAGACGAGACTACAAAAAAAGATTTTCTCGACCAGATCAAACTTTTTATACCGGCGTGGCAGGATATTTATGTCAGTCTCTTTCCGTACGCGCTTACCGTAACGATCATCAACGAGCTTAAACAGGACGGCAGCGAAGATAAAATCATCTCTATGATACGCGGATGCTTTGAAAATTACAGGGATAACCGCGAGGCGGTGGTTTGGTTCTACAGAAATTTTCATGAAGATTCCCTTTTTTCCAAAGCCGGCATAAGCGAGGAAAAGATAATCATTACCCTGGTCTATATTCTCGAATTAACTTACCGCGAGATAGACAACCGCCGCGACACCACGGACAACAAAAAGATAAACAGGCAGGTGTACGCGATTCTGTTCAAGGAAAATTTGCTTGATGATTATATTGAGAGCGCGAGCCGCGAAACGATTGTCAGGGTATATACGCTTGTTGAAGACGTAAAAGACCTTGATCCCGCGGACAAACTGAAACTTAAAAATCATATACTGGACAAGTATCCTGACTTCAAATTCTTCGGTACGGTGGAGAAGGACATCGTTTCGCGCACACTTATCGTTACCGTCGCGAAGTACGAAGAAAAACAGAAGCAGCTTGAGCGTATAATGACGGAGGATATTCCGGCAAACTCCAAAGAAATAGCGTTTGCGCTGTCCCTAGGCGACCTGCGCGAGAACGCGGAATACAAGGCCGCAAAAGAAAAACAGGAAATTCTTAATTCCACAGTCGCAAAACTGAAGAACGAGATAGAACGCGCCCAGCTTTTCGATCCGTCCACCGTGAACATTTCCCGCGTTTCCTTTGGAACCGTTGTTACGCTCGCAAACGAATCGAAGGGCGCGGACGAGGTTTACACGATTCTTGGCCCCTGGGAATCCGACCCGGACAACAAGGTCATATCCTACCTTTCGCCGTTTGGCAATTCTTTAATGAACAAGCGGATCGGTGAAAAGTTTGATTTCGTGATCAACGACGAAACGGCGACCTACATGGTGAAAGAAATCTCCGCCGCAAAATAGCCGCCGCCGCTCACGATGCGTACCGCGTCAAAGATCAACCGTATAAGCGTCCCCCCGCTGCTGCGGGAGCTTGCCGCCGTTTTTAACGCGCACGGCAAACAGGTATTCTTGGTGGGCGGCGCGGTCAGGGATACGCTGCGCGGCGCGAAGTCTGCCGACTGGGACCTTGCCAGCGACGCCCTGCCCGCCGATGTGATGCGCATCTTTCCCGGCGTTATACCGACCGGCATAAAGCACGGTACCGTTACCGTCCGCTATAAAAAACATTCCATCGAGGTTACCGCCTTACGCGCCGACGGCGGCTATACCGACGGCAGACATCCCGACAGCGTTTCATGCGCCTCCTCCATAGAGGAAGACCTTGCCCGCCGCGATTTCACGATCAACGCGGTTGCCGCCGTACTGCCGGAAGGTCGCGTGATCGACCCCTTCGGCGGCAGGGCGGACATCGAGAAGAAACTGATTCGCTGCGTGGGCAGGGCCGCCGACCGTTTGAACGAGGACGGCCTACGCGCCCTACGCGCCTTCCGTTTCGCCTCCCAGCTTGGTTTTGACATTGACGGTGAGCTTTTGTCGGCCATAAAGGAGCGTCCCGCGATGGTGAACCCTGTTTCTATGGAACGTGTGAAGGCGGAATTCGACAAGATCGTCGCTTCCGGAAAGCCGTCCGCCGCGCTGCTGTACATGGAGCGCTGCGGGCTTCTAGAACTTCTGATGCCAGAGCTTTTTCTTTGCCGGGGCGTCGAACAGAAGGGCCGCCATCGTTTTGACGTGCTGACTCACAGCCTGCTCGCCTGCGACTATGCGGCGGGGCGCGGCTACAGGCGAACCGTCCGTCTTGCCGCGCTGTTCCACGACCTCGGTAAGCCGGCTGCCGCAAAGCGCGGCGATGACGGCGTCTGGACCTTCCACAACCACGAAACCCTGTCGGCGGACATCACCCGTGCGATAATGACGCGCCTCCGCTACCCTAACGCGGAGATCGACGAAACGACGCATCTTGTCAGGGAGCATATGTTCAACTACACGGACGACTGGAGCGCGGGCGCAGTGCGCCGCTTCCTGCGCCGTGTCGGGGTGGAAAACATCGCGCCCCTGTTCGATCTCCGCCGCGCAGACTCGTTTGCGAGTTCCGGCAAGGAGCCGCCGCCGGAACTGCTGCTCGACTTTCGGGATCGCATAGCTTCTGTGCTTGAGGCGGGCCGCGCCCTTTCCCTGAAAGACCTGGCCGTAAACGGCCGCGACCTGCTGGCGGCCGGCATCCAGGGCGGCAAGAGTATGGGGTTGATCCTAAACAGCCTCCTGGAAGCCGTCCTTGAAGACCCGGAAATGAACAGCAGGGGAAAACTTTTGGAGATGGCAAAAAAGCTTTATGACCGGGCAGTCTAAATCTTATGTAAGTTCCGGCCCGCAGAGCGGCGAGGGGACAGACCCCCACTGTGAATGAGCCTCCGCGCGGCAAGCCCTAAACTTGACCCGTAATTCATATTTCAGGGCAGACGTATCCCCTGGGCGGGTTCGGTTTGGGAAGGAAATGGCGGCCGCTGCGGTTCTCCGGGCGGATTATGCCGCTTATCCGGGCTCCGGGGCTATGGGAAGGGGGTATAGGCGGAAAAACGCGGTCCCGGCCACCCGTTTCCCGCGATGGGGTCTGACCCCGCAGCGTGCCGTGGAGCCGCCAGCCGCCGCTGGTCCGGCGAGGCGTTGCGTGGTTACGGGTCTGACCCCGCAGGCCGGCGGGACTCCCGCCGCCGCCTCTCCCGCCTCCCCTCCGTCCGGCGCTTCCCCTTCCAGAATCCGCGACCAGTACCGGTCGCCCCACAGGTGTCCCGTCCGTCCGTCGTCCCGGTTGTACCTCTGGGCGAAAGTCTGCTTCAGCCATTTCATTATATCAGGCAGTTCGAACCCGTCCGCGGGCTTGATGTAAAAGGCCAGCCGGTCACCGGCAAGAGTCAGCCCCCGGACCTCGAAGACGAACCGGCGCTCGGTCTCCCGGAACACCCGGTCAAACAGCGCCAGGGCCCGCCTCCTGCGGAACAGGGGTTTCCGGTTGTTGACGCGGGTACTGATTTCGTACCAAACGCCCTGTTTCAGCATTCTTAAATGTCTCATGTAAATATATGGGCGCTTGCCCGCGTTTTGCTTTAAAATACGGAGAGAAAGTGGAAGGAGCCGAACCGGAAACACCCTTCCGGCCCGCAGAGGGGGGCGGGGTGGTGGTGGACACCACTGCGAATAAATTGCATCCGATCTGGATACCGCCGCTTGGGGCGGTGGCCAAGGGTAGGTTGGGCGGACCCGCGAAAAAGAGGAAGATATCGTTGTTTTGTGACTTGGCGGGCGGGTTTGACAAAGAATGCTGATTTGCTAAGCTAAGAAAACCGCTGCGAAGGCGGCGGACAGACATAAGGCACGGAGCTTATTGTCCGTCATGCGGCAATGTAAGGTTTGCGGGCGGATGTTTATGGTTTTTCATTTTAGGAGGATACTTTGTACGCATCTTTTGTTTTGCTTCCGGCCCCGGCTGGCGCGGCTGGCGGGGCGGCGGCCTGATGTCCAGATTCCATAGCGCCGCCGCAGGTATCGACCATCTGGAACGCCTGAGCTACGGGGACTCGCCGGTCCACCGTCTCTCGCCCGGTGTCAAGACGGCGGTCACGCTGGTCTTCCTCGTGCTGGCGATCTCGTTCCCGTCCGAAAACTTAAGCGGCCTAGTGCCCTTCCTACTGTACCCCGCCTGCATGATGTCCCTGTCCGGTACGCCGTACCGCCCGCTGCTCGCCCGCCTGGTCGTCGCTTTCCCTTTCGCGCTGTTCGGTGGTCTCAGCAACCTGCTTTTTATGCGCGAAACCGCCTTCAGCCTGGGCGGCTTTGCCGTAAGCCGGGGTCTCGTGTCGTTCGCGTCGATAATGCTGAAGACACTGCTCTGCGTACTCGCCGTGCTGATACTGATGGCGACGACGCCGTTCAACGAGGTATGCGCGCTGCTGACGCGGAGGCGGGGCTTAGCCGTTATCGGTCTGCAACTATCGCTGACCTACCGCTACATCGATGTGCTGCTGGGCGAGGCGCAGCGGATGTGGACGGCCTACGCCCTGCGCGCGCCCGGCGCGAAGGCCGTCAGGATAGCCGACATGGGGAGCTTTCTTGGCCAGCTTCTGCTCCGCAGCTTCGACCGCGCTGAGCGCGTGTACAACGCGATGAAGTGCCGGGGCTTCGCGGGCCGCTACCACACACGGAAGCGCCGCCCGCTCCGTCCCTCCGACATGGCCTTCCTGGTAGGCATCTCCGCCGCGCTGACGCTGATGCGCTTTTTCAACGTGAGCCTGTTGATAGGCCGGGCGGTAAAACTATGAGCGGGGAGCGGGCCGCGCTGCTCAAAGTTTCCGACCTTTCGGTGGCCTACCCCGGCACGGGCGGAGGGCACGTTCTGGAGGACGTGTCGTTTACCGTGGCCGAGGGCGAGCGTGTCGCGTTGCTGGGGGCCAACGGGGCCGGGAAGTCGACGCTGCTGCTCGCGCTGCTTGGCATCATCGAGGCGCACGCTGGCGGGATCGAGATTGACGGCGTCCTTTTGGAGAAGAAGAGCCTCCCCCTAGTGCGGCGGAAGCTGGGCCTTCTGTTCCAGGACCCGGACGATCAGCTTTTCATGCCGACAGTGTACGACGACGTGGTGTTCGGGCCGAGGAACCAGGCGGAAAACGACGGCAAAGCGGCGGAGGCGGGCACGGAAGCGCTGATAGCGGAGGCGGCGGACAGGATGCTCGCGAAGCTGGATATACTCCACCTGAAGGACAGGATGTCGCACAAGCTGTCGGGCGGGGAGAAGCGGCTTGCCGCGCTGGCGAGCGTCCTTGTGACAGAACCGCGTATGCTGTTGATGGACGAGCCGTCGGCCTACCTCGACCCCCGCGCCCGCCGCCGGCTCTTCACGCTCCTTGGCAGACTGGACGAAGCATTCCTAGTCGCGACTCACGACCTTGACCTGGCGCAAAACCTGTGCGGGCGCTGCCTGCTCCTACACAAAGGCCGTCTCCGCGCCGACGGCCCGGCAAAAGACATCATCAACGACAGAAGCCTCTTGGACGAATGCGCGTTGTAGCCGCGACGCGGTCTACCACTGCGCGCAAAAACGCCCGTTCCGGAGTATGCCGGCGCGGTTCAGGTGGCGGCGGCCATTTTTTCACGCACAAGTTCGCCGGTGATTTCTGCCGGGGTTTTGCGGTACGCCTGGGCCTGTTCACACTAAGAAAATATGATATACCCGGGAGGCTGTTCCAAAACTTCAGTTTTGGGGAGACAAGCTTCGCTTGTCCAGCAACCTTTAAAAAACGCGGTTTTACAAGGCTTTAGCCTGAAAAACCGCAAGAGCCTGGTCCAAAACCGTGCGCTTTAGCGCGCAGTCAATTAGTTTTGGAACAGGCTCCCGGGACATGAAAATAACACGGGAACAACGGGAAAAGATTCTACGGCTTTTCCCGGTACAGCGGGGAAACGTAAAAGCCGATAACAGCCGTTTTCTTGATGCCGTCATCTATATCCGCGAGAACGGGTGTAAATGGAGATCCCTCCCCCTTCCTTCGGCCCCCGGCATAACATCTATGTCCGGATCAACCCTTGGGCCAAAAACGGTGTCCTGGAACGGGTGTTCGGCGCCTTGCGGGAAGAACAGATAACGAAAAAGCGCGTACTCGTTGTTTCTTTGGATTCAACGCCGGTAAAAGTCCTTCCTGACGCCGCCGGGGCGTTAAAAAAACGGGAGAAAGGCGCCCGGGAAGAGCCGGGGAGGGTTGAATACGAAGATTCATATGCCGGCATCTGATAATCAGCGCGCTATCGGGTTTCTCTTGTCCGGCGGGGAGGCTTCTGACGCAAAGAACGGCCGGCTGTTACCGGATAGCACCGGGAGGGTGAAACAGCCTGATGCGGAGCGGCCGCCGTATCCGCTTATGGATCGGGCCTATGAGGATTGGGATACCCGGCGGCTTGCGTTTGAGCGGGGGTATAGCCCGGCGGTTCCGCCCCAAAAGAACCGGAAGAATCCCTGGAAATATGATACGGAGCTGTATAAACAGCGGAATGAGGCAGGGCGGCTATTCCGGCGGTTAAAGGGATTCAGGCGGACAGGGAGGCGGTATGACAAACCGGGCCTGATGTTTTCCGTGTATTTATCTTGCTTTGTGTCTTATCGCCGTTTGTTCTTTGGCTCCTCGTTGTGTGAACAGGCCCTGGTAGACCCCGCAGATGATAAATTTCCGCATCCGAACGAACCTCTTCGATTATACATCGCTTACAAAATACCCACGCCGCCCTGCGGCGGGGAGGTTCATCCGCTTGCGCAGCGTTGAGCTTCCACGGATCCCGTTCCTGCGCCCCGCCTCGTCAAGGCTCGCGTATTTCCCGTTCGCCGTATCTTACCGCCTCGCCCGTCTTTTGACCTACATATGTCAACTTTAAACCAGGACGCGACATCATTCCTCACTCCTCATCACTTATTGCTCTAAATCATTACCGGGTAACGATTTAAGTCGATAGAGGGTCAGACCCCGGCAGATCGGTAAGTTCCGTGTTAGCCGCCGTAGGCGGCTCATTACTCATTACCAGTTGGTTGCAGGGGAGGTTGAATGCGGTACTCGACCTTGATGTCCGGACCATGGCGGTAGCCGTTGCCGGCAGGCCGCCGGATGCGCACGTAGTAAAGGCCGACTTCGACGGGGGCTTCGGTGAATCCGTTGGTGTCCGCGTCGTAGTCCGCCTCCGAGGGATAGTAGGTGAGGGCAAGCGGGGCGTTTTCCTTCGCCGCTTGCGCGTCAATGGGCTGGCGCCTGCCGTCGTACAGGGTGTGCTGATAGCTCGCCGATGTTATGATGGGCGGGTCGGCAAGGGCGGGGGACTTCTGAGACGAGCAGCCGCCTGCGAAAAGGGCGGCAAAGCATAAAAAGGCGTAGCGTTTCAATTCATTCCTCCGTGTCTGAAAGCTGTGTTGACAGATAGCGCTCGCCCGAATCGGGAAGGATCACGACTATCGTTTTCCCGCCGTTTTCCGGCTCGGCGGCAAGGCGCAGGGCGGCCCAGAGCGCGGCTCCGGCGGAGATGCCGACGAGGACGCCCTCCGTGCGGGCGGCTTGGCGGGCGGTCAGTATCGCGTCTTCGTTGGTGACGCGCACTATCCGGTCGATGACGGCGCGGTTCAGCACTTTGGGGACGAAGCCCGCCCCGATACCCTGGATGCGGTGGGGGCCGGGAAAGCCGCCTGAGAGCACCGGCGAGGCGTCCGGTTCCACGGCGACGATATTCACGCCGGGTTTCCGCGCTTTCAGTACTTCCCCGACGCCGGTGATAGTGCCGCCGGTTCCCACCCCGGCGACGAAGATGTCAACGTTCCCGGCTGTGTCGGCCCAGATTTCTTCGGCGGTCGTCAGGCGGTGCGCTTCGGGGTTGGCGGGGTTCTCGAATTGCAGCGGCATGAAGCTGCCGCGGGTCTGGCCCACGAGTTCTTCAGCCTTGCGGACCGCGCCTTTCATGCCGTCTTTGCCGGAGGTCAGCACCACGTCAGCGCCGAGCATCTGCGCCAGCTTGCGGCGCTCGACCGACATCGTTTCCGGCATCGTGAGGATCAGCTTGTAACCCCGTGCGGCGCAGGCAAAGGCAAGCCCTATGCCGGTGTTCCCCGATGTCGGCTCTATCACGGTGCCGCGGGGTTTCAGCCTGCCGTCCCGTTCTGCGGCGTCCAGCATGGCCGCCCCTATGCGGCACTTCACGCTGTTCATCGGGTTAAACGACTCAAGTTTGGCAAGTATCACCGCGCCCAGGCCCGCCCCGATCTTCGCAAGGCGCACGAGCGGCGTGTTGCCCCGCGCTTCGGTGATGTCGCCGTAGATTTTTCCTCTGCTATCCGCGTTCATATTGAATACCATGCCTCCTGGTTGATGTCGTACTGAAACAGCGCGAACACGCGTTCTTCTATTTCTATCAGCGCCGGGTCGGTTCTGGCCCTTGGGCGCTTTATCTCGACGGGGATACGGTTGCGGATCGTGCCGGGGCTAGGCGAGAACACGATTATCTCGTCCGAAAGGTAGACCGCCTCATGCACGTCATGGGTCACCAGCACGATGGTAATGGGGCTTCCGCCCGCCGCCGTTTCGGCCCACAGCCGCAAAAGCTCGTCCTGCAATTTTTCGCGGGTCAGCGCGTCCACCGCCGCGAAGGGTTCGTCCATCAGGATGATTTTCGGTTCGACCGAGAGGGCGCGGGCCAGGGCGAGGCGCTGGCGCATACCGCCTGAAAGCTGGGACGGATACTTGTTGGCAAAGCCGCCAAGTCCCGCTTTGCGGAGGTAGGCGTGTGCCTTTTCCGTGAGCGCCGCCCGTTGCAGGCGCTCTGCGCCGCGGCCGGCGTTACGCAGTTTGAGGGCGAATTCCACGTTTTGAACGGCCGTCATCCAGGGGAAGACCGCGTAGTCCTGAAATATCATCGCGATGTCGTGCTTGGGCCTGTCCCGGAACACGCCGTTTGCCAGCGGCGAGATGAAGCGGTAACGCCGGCGGTACGCGATCTGTTCCTTGCGGGTCGCGGGCAAGGGTTCCAGCACGAGCTTCCCGTCTATGTGGATCGTGCCGTCCGTCGGGGCCTGTAGCCCGCCGAGAATCTCAAGGAAGGTAGACTTGCCACAGCCCGAAGGCCCCAATAGCGAAACGATCTTGCCGTCGGGAATGGTGAGAGATACGTTCAGTACCGCCGTAAGTCCTTCGGCCATGCCTTTTTCGTTCACGACCGAAAAGAATTTGCCGATGCTCTTTGCTTCAATCATAAGGCCGGTGTCCCTAGCGCCCTATTTTCCACACGGCAAGTTTTATCTCGACGTATTTAAGGATTTCGATCAGGAACCAGCCGATCCAGCCGAGTATCGCCATGCAGACCATCATCTCCGGAATAAGGAAGTAATCTTTCGCCTGGCCCAGAAGATAGCCTATGCCGTAGCGCCCGCCGTAGGATTCGCCTATCAGCAGCATCACAAGGCCCATCGCCACGCCGGTTTTGAGGCTCATGATGATGGACCCGAAGGCGTGCCAAAAGTAGACCTTCCGCAGCAGCGTGAATTCGCTCGCGCCGAACACCCGCGCCGAGGCCAGGTAGCGGGGGTCGGTGTCTTTGATCCCCTGGTACGTGTTGAACAGAACGGGATAGAATATCCCGATAACCATCAGGAAGATGTGCATCCGGGAGCCTATGCCGAAAAAGATTATCGTCATGGGCACCCACGCAGGCGGCGGTATCGGGGAGAGCAGCTGCCACAGTGGCAGCACGAAGGCGCGGATCTTGAGGTTCCAGCCCATCAGAAGGCCTATCGGTATCGCCATAACGACGGCGATACCGAAGGCCGCAAAGAAGCGCCCCATGCTGATAGCGATGTTCAGTACGAGCTGTTTGTGCCAAAGCATATACCAGAAACGCCGCGCCACGGTCGAAAGGCTTGGGATAAGGCCCTCCGGCAGCACGCCCCACCGGGGAAGGAATTCCCAGAGCAACAGCAGCGGGATCAGTACCGACAAAAATTCCGGGGAAAAGAAGTTCCCCAAAGAATTCTTAAAGAACCCGCCGAGTTCAAGCAGAACCCGGCGGAGTCCCCTAGTCTCGTAAGTGTCGTTTATGTTCATAGTTCAAAATCCCTCATTCGTAGGGGGGCCGCTCCCCCGCCGCCTCTGCGGCGCTTGTATAAGAGGCATGGCTCCCGGACCAACACCTCGTTTAAGACCGGCATACCGCAGCCCTGCCGCGGTATGCCGGTTATACGAATATATCTCCCAAAAATCAGCGTCCGTATCCGGGTGATACTACGCCGTGGGGCGCCTTGCCTACTCCAAGGTTTTCCGCACGGGACAAATTTTTGGAATCGACGATCAGCACCCTGCCGTTAGCGCCGCTCCCGGCCCCGGTGCGGCCACTATGATGTAGTCCCCGGCGGGATCGTATGCCTGATGATTGATGGCCCCGGTACCCAAAGCACCGGTATCAATGGTATATGCTACCTTGATGTTAGTCCAGTTAAAAGCTTCGCTGCTTACGTTTTTCGCCGTGGCCCCGCTCAGGGCGTCAATGGCAGCCAGGCGCACGAGCAGCCCCGTCAAGCCGGTATGCTGGTGATCCCCCGGGCACGCTGCTTCTTCGCAGTCCGGCTGATTGGATTCCCCCGAAAGCAGATACTTGTTGTCCGGGAAAGTATCGTAGTTATGGGGACGACCCGGAATCCTAGCGACAATTTTTTCCACCGTATTCCCTCGTCACATCTCCCTTGCCGCCGGACACCGGGAACAGCCATATTCCGTCGCGGGAAAGATGCTGGCCTATTGCCGCTCCGGCATAGAAGATCTCTAGCGCTTCTCCCGAAGCGGTGTCCACCACAAGCGCCTGCCCGTCCGCCGTTTCCTGGCGTTCTCCCACCCGGAGATACTTACCGTCTTTGGTAACGGAAATAAAATGGCTTTGGGCATTACTAGCCGCTAACGCTTCCGAGAGATCGATGATTTTAACGGCCTCTCGATTGTTTAGATCAATCACTGACACTGTGGCGGAACCGGTATTCGAAATATAAATAGTACCGTATCCTCCCTCCCCCGGTTCCGCAACCGCAGGATAAAGCAATGAAGAACCCGGGAGCAAGCTCCCGTGTATTAAACCAAAAGGGGCTGCGTCCCAATAAAAAGAAAAAGTCCCGCCAGGGCGAAAAGGTCCGCCCCCTTAAATGATTTTTGAAGTCCTTTAGTTGAGCCTGTTCCAAAACTAATTGACTGTGCGCTAAAGCGCACGGTTTTGGACCAGGCTTGAGCCTGAAGGCTCTTGCGGTTTTTCAGGCTAAAGCCTTGCAAAACCGCGTTTTTTAA
>JAISLM010000137.1 GCA_031290855.1 Spirochaetaceae bacterium | reverse complement strand
TTGAGCCTGAAGGCTCTTGCGGTTTTTCAGGCTAAAGCCTTGCAAAACCGCGTTTTTTAAAGGTTGCTGGACAAGCGAAGCTTGTCTCCCCAAAACTGAAGTTTTGGAACAGCCTCAGTTACCATATAAATCTCCATTGCTTATAGAATGCCGGCCCAAAACCAGGCTAAGGTTTTAGAACCGGCTTAAGCTATGTACGGCGGGGCATGGCTTAACCAGGCAAACAGCCCGGACAAAAAAGCCCCGCCGTCAAAATTCCCGCGGGCACTTCCGCCCTACCATGTAATCCCCTTGAACTGCGGCGCGAACAAGGCTTCGCCGGGGTTCTTTTCGATGTTGCCCAGTTTCACGAGGGCGTCGGCGTAGCCGATGAGTCCGGCGGTGTCAAGTTTGGTTGTAAAGCCCAGTTTCGGGTTGCTGTTGATGATGGCCTGCCGGTCAACGCTCACGTATTTCGCGGCGATGTCCACGATGTCCGGCGCGACAGGGTTCGCCAGGATGATCTGGTCCGCTTCCGCGATGGCCTCGATGAAGGCCTTAGCGTCGCCGAAACGGTTTGCCACGAAGTCCGTGTTGGCGTTGATCGTCCGGCAGGGCGGGTTTACCCCGGCGAGGTTCGGGTCGATTTTGCCGTCGCCGTTGGCGTCGGACGTACCGTCGAATATCGTTTTGTACTTAGGCTTGCCTGCGGCGTCTTTCGAAAGCAGGGCCAGCGCCACGAAAGGTTCTTCAAGAATGGCGGCCTTCACCTGTCCGGCTTCCAGGGCCTGGATTGCCGCCGCCGGGGCCAGTGTGACAAGCTCAAATTCGGTGTTGTACTGCGCCTTGAGTGCGTCCCGGATAATCACGACTGCGCAGCATGTGGTGGAAAGCCCGGCGATTTGCAAGCCCTTAAGGTCGGACGGCGTCTTGTACGGCGAGTCCGCCGGAACCACCATCACCGAGGTACAGGGTATCTTCACCTGACTGATGATCGTGATGTTCTGCCCTTTGGCGATCGGCGTGATCACCCCGGTGGGGCAGTTAAACACGATGTCCGCCTCCCCGCCGACCACCGCCGCGACTCCGGAGCCGGTCTGCTGGATTTCCACCTCAAGCCCCCGTTTCGCGAAAAGCCCTTTCTCGTAGGCCACGTAGAGGTTTAGGTGATGCGTGGAGTTGGCATCCGCCACAAGCACCTTTTTCCCCGACAAAGCCGGGGCTTTATCAGTACCGGCATCCGCGCCGCCCGAAGCGGCCTTGTCCTTCTTGCCGCGTGCCCACAGGCCGCCCGCAAGAACCGTCAAAATCAATAACGCGCATAGTGTTTTTTTCATAAAAACACCTCCTACATGTTTATTCGCAAAGTCTGGTTTAATACCCCGCCGAACCTCCGGTTCGCGCTTGCCGCACGGAGGCTCATTAATCAGGAATATTATACTAGTATTTCTACGTATAATATCATATACGGAAGTAAAAATAATGTCAAGCAAGGTGAAAAAAATTTTCATTATTTTTTTGTCAAACCGCGGCCGTCTTCACGAAGCCCCGCCCACGGCCTTCCCTCCCCGGCCCCCTCCTTATTACCCGCCCCTAATTAGTGTTTGTCCATAATGCAGGCACATTAGCGGCTTTCCCAAAACTTCAGTTTTTGGGAGACAAGCCTTGCTTGTCCAAGCGCCTTAGATTTATATGAAAAAGCGGGCCTTAGTCCGATTAGACCGCTTTTTCGGAAGCTTTTCCCAAAACCAACCGGGTTTTGGGAAAAGCTCATCCGGCAATGATTTATAGTGCGGAAGCGAAAAGCCGGGCGGGCAGTACAAGCGACGCGCCGCAAGACGCGCCGGAACGACAGCGCGGAACGTCGCAATACAAGCCCGCAAAGCGTATTTGCCCGTTGAAGCTTCCAGGCCGGCAAGCCGGAATCGCTCGTTCATTGTTCCCCGGCGGCTGGCGGGGATGGCGGCAGCCGTGCTACAATCTTCCTGTGGAAATCGTCAGGGTACAAAATCTTTCAAAGTCTTTTGGGAGTCTCGCCGTGCTGAAAAACATTTCTTTCGGTGTCAGGCGGGGCGAGGTGGCCGCCGTGATAGGGCCGTCCGGGTCGGGGAAGTCAACGCTGCTGCGCTGTATCGCTCACCTTGAGACGGTGGATTCCGGCTCTATAACGGTAGACGGCGATACTATGGTGCGGGACGGAGCCTACGCCGCGCCCGCCGTGCTCCGGCAGGTCTGCCTCAAGGTCGGACTTGTCTTTCAGAACTTCAACCTGTTCCCCCATTTTTCGGTGCTGCGCAACATCACCGAGGCGCAGATTCACGTTTTGAAGCGGAGCCGGCACGAGGCGGAAAGCAGGGCTGCGGAGCTGCTGGCAAAGATGGGGCTTTCTGAGAAAGGCGCCGCCTACCCGTGCCAGCTTTCGGGCGGGCAGCAACAGCGTGTCTCGATAGCCCGCGCCCTCGCCCTCGACCCGCTTGTCCTGTTCTTTGACGAGCCGACGAGCGCCCTCGATCCCGAACTGACGGCGGAAATTCTGCGCGTGATACGCCGTCTTGCCGCCGAAAATATGACTATGGTGATCGTTACGCACGAGATGGCGTTTGCCCGCGAGGTCGCGGATCGCGTCCTTTTCATGGACGGCGGCATATTTATAGAGGAAGGGGCCTCGGCTGACGTGATCGACAATCCTCAGTCGGAGCGCGTTAGGATGTTCCTCCAGAATCTGTCAGGCGAGGGCCCATGAACCTTGAAGAAATAATCAAAAACAACGGAAGCGTCTACTTTGTCGGGATAAAAGGGACGGGGATGTGCGCCCTCGCGGAGTTGCTGCACGGGGCGGGCGCGCGCGTTTCCGGTTCCGATACGGCGGATGTCTTCTACACGGACGCGGTGCTGAAGGCCCTGGGGATTCCGTTCTTCGAGGGTTTTGACGGCGCGCATATAGAGGATGATACCGCGCTTGTGATCCATAGCGCGGCTTACGGCGCGGACAGGAACCCCGAAATGGCGGAGGCGCTGCGGCGCGGCATCCCCCTGGTGAAGTACACGGACGCGCTCGGCGCTTACTCGGCGCTGGTCGATTCTAGCGGCGTAGCCGGCGTACACGGCAAGACCACGACGACGGCTATCGCCGGGACGCTGCTCGCCGCGGCGAAACTGCCCGCGCAGGTTTTGGCCGGGAGCGCGGTGGCAAGTTTTGGCGGACGCTCCACGCTCAGGGTCGGGGACAAGTACTTTGTCGCGGAAACCTGCGAGTACCGCAAACATTTCCTCAGCTTCTGTCCGCGCCGCGTGCTGCTGACCGGCGTGGAAAGCGACCATCAGGATTTTTTCCCGACCTACGAGGCGATACGGGACGCCTTCGTCGAGTACGGCGGGCGGATTGGGGAAAACGGCTGCCTCTTATACTGCGCGGACGATCAGGGCGCCCGCGAAACGGCGGCCCTCGTCCAACAAAAAAGAAGCGACATCGGCTGCGTCGGATACGGTTTCACCGCGCAGGGCCCTTTCAGGATAAAAAACTACAAGACGGGGTACGGCGAATCGTCCTTCGAGCTTGACGGGTTTCCCCGCGTGTGGACGGTGCGGGTTCCGGGGCGGCATACGGCGCTGAACGCGGCGGGAGCTATCGCCCTCGTGAAGTCGATAGCGGACTGCGAGGGCCGCCCTCTTGACGGCGATACTCTCCTGGAGATGGACCGCGCCCTCGCCGCCTTTTCGGGCAGCAAGCGCCGCTCGGAAGTGATCGGGGACGCGGGCGGGATACTCTTCATCGACGATTACGGCCACCACCCGACCGCGATCAAGACGACGCTCTCCGGGCTAAAGGAATTCTACCCGCGCCGCCGTCTCGTCGTGAGCTTCATGTCCCACACGTATTCGCGCACGGCGGCCCTTCTTGACGGTTTTGCCCGCGCCTTCGACGCGGCGGACCTTGTTTTCCTTCACAAGATATACGCCTCGGCGCGGGAAAGCTACAACGGCAGCGTGACGGGCCGCTCGCTCTTTGAAAAGACGAAGGCGGCGGGGAACGCCGATGTCCGCTACTGCGAGGAGCCGCTTGACGCGCTTCCCGCGCTTAAGGAGCTTCTGCGCCCGGGAGACCTCTTCGTTACGATGGGCGCGGGCGACAACTGGAAACTTTGCGAGGCGCTGTTCAAATACTACAAAAACGGGGAGGCGGCCCAATGAGGAGCATGACGGGTTTCTCGTACATGGAAAAGCAGACGGACGGGGTGTCTGTGGCCGTAGAGATAAAAAGTTACAACAGCCGCTTCCTGGAACTGTACATCAACCTTGGGCCGCAGCTTTCGCCGCTGGAACCGCGCATAAGGGCCATAATCACGGAACACTGCAAGCGCGGCAAGATCGAAGTAACGGTACGCGAAAAAAGGGACGATCCCCGCTTTTTCGTAAACGTAAACACGGAGGCGGTACGCGCCTACGCCGCCGCCGCCGAGAAGATCAGATCGCTATTGCCGCCCGGCGTCTATGCCGAACAGAGCATAACGCTTGAGACCTTCCTGAAGCTTGACGGGGTCATCGAGGCCGAAAAAGAAGACGAAGACGAAAAAGAGGCGTGGGAAAGCATAGAAGACGTGTTCATGCAAACGCTCAGAAAGTTCGAAGACGAGCGCGGGCGCGAGGGCCTCAACACAAAAGAAAACATCCTGTCT
Organism: Spirochaetaceae bacterium; assembly: GCA_031290855.1. Lineage (GTDB taxonomy): Bacteria > Spirochaetota > Spirochaetia > Treponematales > Breznakiellaceae > JAIRMY01. The sequence goes on along the minus strand of JAISLM010000137.1, from coordinate 1,654 downwards.
TACGTCGAGGTTCTTGAACGATCGCGGGACGCGATAGCCGCCCTCCTGCCGCGCATGGAACAGTCGATAAAAGACAACATTAAAGCCAGGTTTGCCGGGCTTGCCGCAGACGGCCTTGACGAAAACCGCATACTGGCCGAAACCGCGCTGCTGTTGATGAAGTATACGGTAGCCGAGGAGGTATCCCGCCTGTCGTCCCATTTATCGGGCTTCCGCGCCGAGATAGCGCGAAAAACCGGCGCGGGGAAAAAGCTTGATTTTATCAGCCAGGAAATAAACCGCGAGATAAACACGATAGGCTCGAAGACGCCGCTTGTCGAGGTTAGCCGCATCGTGATCGACATGAAGGACGCGGTGGAAAACATACGGGAACAACTGAGGAACCTGGAGTAGGGCGCGGAATGAATACCGTTAAAAAAAACATCAGGATAGCTATTTCGGGCAAGAGCGGCTGCGGCAACACGACCGTAACCGCGCTTACGGCACAGAGGCTGGGACTGCGCTTCATCAACTTTACGTTCAGGAATTTGGCGGCGGAAAAAAAAATCACGCTTGAAGAGGTGCTGCGCCTTGCGGAAACGGACGATTACTGGGACAGGGAGGTTGACAGGCGGCAGATCGAGGAGGCGCGGGCCGGCGGGGATACGGGCTGTGCGCTGGGTTCGCGGCTTGCGATATGGATGCTGAAAGAGGCCGACCTAAAAGTTTATCTGAAGGCGAATACCGAGATCAGAGTCCGCCGGCTGATACAGCGCGAGGGCGGCGACTTTGACACGGTAGCGGCGTTCACGAAAGAACGGGACGCGCGCGACCACGAGCGCTACCTGCGTCTGTACGGCATAGACAACGACGATTACGGCTTCGCCGACCTCGTCATAGACGCCGGAATACACACCCCCGGCGAGATCGTATCCCTGATAATCGACAAAGCCGGAGCAAGTATTAATGAGTGATGTAAGGAATAAGAATCAGGGAGGGAAGGGTACTTCCTGTTACTCGCGTATCTCTGGCCCTCCCTGATTATTCATCTGCCGTTCCCCGTTCCTCATTAGCCGCCAGAGGCGGCTAGGGCGGCCTTGTCTTTTTTGAGGACACGGTCGATGGTGGCCGGGCTTATGGACAAGAGTTTTTCCCTGACGGCCGTGGGGAATAGCGAAGGCGGGCCAGGAGGCGATGAAGGTCATCTGCCGGCGTATGAGGGGGGCAGGAGTTTCCCGCACTTATACCAGAAGAAGGCCCGTATGAGGCGGAGGGAGGCGATGAGCTCGTCGGTATAGATTTTTTTGCCCTTCCGGTTAGCGGGCCTTTTTTTCCGCGGTTTGAGTTTGACCGTCTCGCCGTTGACCACGAGGATGGTCTGCGGAGCCTGATGCCGGTTGAGGATACGCGGGCGTACTTCCGGTTATACCCGGTGAGCTGAATAAATTCGTTCAGGATGTCTGATTTTTCTTTCCGTTTTGCTGTTTGGTAGCGGGAACGGATCCGCATGGTAACCGCTTTTTTCTCTTTCATGGATGAGGCTGTTCCAAAACTTTAGTTTTGGGGAGACAAGCTTCGCTTGTCCAGCAACCTTTAAAAAACGCGGTTTTGCAAGGCTTTAGCCTGAAAAACCGCAAGAGCCTGGTCCAAAACCGTGCGCTTTAGCGCACAGTCA
>JAISLM010000136.1 GCA_031290855.1 Spirochaetaceae bacterium | reverse complement strand
CCGCCGCCGCCCAGCACGGAACGGGCCGCCTCGCTCTGGTAATCCCGCAACACAAAGGGTTTCCCGGACGCGCAGGTTTCCCGCAGGGCCACTTCGAGTTTTTCACCTTCCCGTAAAGGGGCTTCGTCCTGTACCGGCCAGCCCAGGGCGATAAGTTCCCGCTTGACCGTTCCCCGGTCCACCAGTTTAAGGACAAAGCCTTCGCCGGTATTGACAAGGTAATCGGAAAGCGATTTCGCGGCGGCTATTTCCTTTTCAACGTTTTCGTCGTTTGTCACAAGCAGCAGTTCAGAATCCGTTCCGTCGGCCGGCGCCCGCAGCTTGATCTTTCCGTAACGGGCCATGGTATCGGCAAAACCGGCGGCAATTCCGTCGGGCACGTCGTAACGGCTGTAGGCGGCAAGGGTATCCGTCACGTCACGGGGCCGCAGACCCGCGCTCGCGGCGTTCCAGAGCGAAAGCGGCGTAATGCGGTAGGTGTGGATATGTTCGGGGGATTTTTCAAGCTCCGCGAAAGGCAGTATCGCCGCCCTGGCGGCTTCCGCTCCCGGTGCGTGTACGTCGAGGAGAAGGGTTCTGTCGCTCTGCACAATGAGGGGTTTGTCCCCACCCGTGTTATTCATGGTATATCTTATCTATTATAGTGGATAATAGCGAAAAAAGGTAACGGTACAGCGACCGTGTCTGCACTGCCGGACGCCTTTATCGTAACAAGGGGCGACGACTTCCCCACTTCTATGAATATGAGGTACAGTACCCGTACCTCGAACAGGCGCACAAAGACGAGAGATGCGGGGCCTGTCACCGGCAACGCCCCGATCAAGGATCGTGTCGTTGCCGGTGACACCCGCCTTCGCCTTTCTCTGCGTGCGCCTGTTATATCCTCCGGGTACTGTACCTTATGGCCGTGCAAGGGGATCGTCGTCGCCCCCTATTGGGCAAAGGCGGTCGGCGAATCGGTTACGGGCGCGGTGCCGTTTGTGAGAGAGTGCCTGTGTCTACGGAAGAGGCTCCACGGCGATCTGTCCCGGACAGAACACCGGCCGGCGCAGCGACCGTGTCTGTACTGCCGGGCAAACACGAAAAGCCATGAAACGTGTCCACAATATTGGCACGGCGGGTATGCCCCACTTATAAATAGCATGCGAACCGGTGAGCATGTCCTTCGAGTAAGTTAGCACAGTGTAGGCCCGGAAAAAGCCGCTGTTACAACTATGCTTGAAGGGCCTACCTTCACCATGCTCAGGCGCCCTTCGGAACGCTCCTCCGTCGCTCGCCTTCACAAATGGTTCAGGGACGGGCGCCCACCCGCCGTGCCGTTAAATGAGATGTTTCATGGCTTTTGGTAGCAGATACCGGTAAATCGGTTACGGGCGCGGTGCCGTTTGTGAGAGAAGGCAGGCAATTTACGGAGCAAATTGCGCTGTTTGCGCCTGTTATATCCTCCGGGTACTGTGCCGGGCGCACTCGAAAGGGGTTGCCGCCGTCTTCTATTGGGCAAAGGCGTCCGGCGAATCGGTTACGGGCGCGGCGCCGTTTGTGAGAGAAGGCAGGCAATTTGCGGAGCAAATTGCGCTGTGTGCGCCTGTTATATCCTCCGGGTACTGTGCCTTATGGCCGTGCAAGGGATCGTCGTCGCCCCCTATTGGGCAAAGGCGGCCGGTAAATCGTTCACGGGCGCTATTTCGAATCTTGTTCCCCGCCACCGGCGCGGCGGTCAACGACAGCTTTGTACGCCGGAGTTTCCCTAAACAGCGCCTATTTAAACAGCGCGTCTTGCTCCGCGTGAAATTTCTGCCACGCCGCCTCCTGCCTGTCAATCTCTGCCAGATACGACTCGGAGAACATCTCCTTGAGGCGGGCAAAATCATCTTCGCGGAACCAGAAAAAACGTCCTGGCGACCTCCTTCCTATGTCATCACTCGTTAGATAGCGCATCAATAACCACGGCCCCTCTTTGCCCTCTCCGTCTGCGTCCACATTAAAGTAAAACATCAGATACACAGCCTCATGGCGGTAATAGTTTGGTTGGTTCAATCCATATACGGCTCTGCTGTCGTCAAAATCGTACTCATCAAGTGTTATCTCTTTCATAAGATCACGCACGTTATTTTGCTTTGCCGTAGCAGCCCACTCAATGCTCTTGGCAATACAACTTCTGAAAAAACCAATGTTATCGGCATCCCCTGCGTTACTTTTCCCAAAGAAAAGAGCGGCGTCAATGTAAGGGGGTCCAAAATTCAGAATGACCGCATTGTCATAGCCGTCAAAGGGTTTACCGGGGGAATAGGTGAAATAGGCACCCGTTGGCTTGAGGTTACCGTCGTAAACTCGTACCTTTGAGCCAATCCGGTACTGTCCGTTGGCCTCTCTTGTGGGGGCGTCTGCCACAGCGCCGTTCTTTGAGTCCCCTGAAGTCGTACCGCCGGACTGCGCCTGCGCCTTTGGACATACGGCAAACGCCGCCGCGAAGGCAAGCGCTACCGCCGCCGCCTTCACCATACCCGCGAATGCCACGGGTAAAACCAACACCCAATTCATTTTTCTGTTCATCTTGACTCCTCTCGCACTTCCAACGCGATGTTCAAAGGATGTACCGGTTATCACATGGTAGAAATCACCATAGCCCTATTAAGGCTATGGTATATTGGCCTATTTGGGTTTTGTCAACAAGGACAAACTATACTCTAATAGAAAGGAGTTATAGAAGGTTATGGGGCATGGATGGACAGGCTATAAAGGACACCTAATGGCGGATGTTTTCAAGCGGTATTTAGGTTAGTTGGGGTGTCCGGGGGCTTTACGTAAAGCCAAAGACGGTGCTTACATATTCTATGGCCATTGAAATGGAAATAAAAGCCCGGGCGGAAAAAGACGATTGTAAAAAACGCATGGAAACCATCGCGGGTGAGGGAACGGCTTTTGTCAAAGACGACGCGTATTGGTTTCCCGGCGGCGAAACCCGTTCCGGCCTGCGGGTACGGCGGGAAAAAAAGAGCGGAAAAGAAACAATCCTCGTAACATGGAAAAAGAAGGAACAGCGGGACGGCATGGAAATAAACGACGAAAAAGAATTCGCCGTTTCCGACGGCACGCTTTTTGAGGAACTTTTGTACTCCCTGGGGCTGCGGAAAAAAACGCTGAAACACAAGGAAGGGTTTGTCTGGAAGATCGGCGGAATCACCGCCGAACTCACGGAAGTTTCGGGGATTTACGGCGAAAGGGCGGATTCCGCCAGCGGCCCCAAAAACCTGGGCTGGTTTCTGGAACTTGAAATAACAAGCGGCGGCGCGATCGAAGAGACCGAAACGGAAGCCAAAACCCGGCTTCTCGCGCTGCTTGAAAAAGCCGGCATAGACAGGAGCATGATCGAAGACCGCTACTATACGGAACTGCTGGCGGAATAATATCGGGGGATTTCATGAAAATACCCCCTGTGGTTCTTTCCCCACTGATGACCGGACGATTCTTCTTTTTTCGGAGGACATGATCCGTTTTGTTATGCAGGATGCCATCGGGCTATAAAAGACGGTTCAGGAAACGGGCGCCATATCGTCCCGTATAACCCCTGGTTTAAGAAACCCGGCGTTGAGGCTCCCGCAGTGAACGCCTTGCGCGACGGCCTGGGCAAAAGGAAGGCCGTCCTCAAACAGCGCGGCGGAAAGCCCGGCGCTAAACGCGTCTCCCGAACCGATGGTGTTTACCGGGATTCTCTTTTCCACGGGACATTCCCCCATGCCCGATTCGTCAAAATACCAGACGGAGCCGCCGCCCCGGGAAAGCACTATTCCGGTATGGTATTCGGCGCACAACCCAAGGGCAAGCTCGCGAATCCGCTCCTTTACCCCTTCTTCCTCGCCGGAAAGTTCCCCCAGGCTTTTAAATTCCGGGGCGAAGGTTTCGGCGAATTCAAAAAGGTTCGGCTTTATCAGGGCGGGGCGAAAGGGAAGGCTTTTTACGAGATCGCTTCCCCGAACGTCAAGCGTCACGGGCTTTCCCGCTTCCCCGGCCAGACGCGTCATTTCGGGAACCAGTTCGTTGTCGTAACCCTGGGCTTTGCTCCCGGAAATGATCACCGCCCTTGAGCCGGGCAGCAGTTCCCTGTACTTCGCCAGAAGCCGATCCCCGGTTCCCCCGGCTACGGGATCGCCTTCCTCGACAAGCTCGGTAACCGTCCGCCCCGCGCCCTCACCGGTGATAACGGTATAACAAAAACGTATGCCGCTCCCGCTTTCAACCCATCGTATGTCAAGGCCATCCTTTTCGCAAAGCCGCAGAAACAGTTCCCGCAGATCCCCGCCAAGATGGGTCAGATGAACGGCCTTTTTACCAAGCTGGGAAAGTACCCTGCTTACATTGATCCCTTTTCCCGATACGTCAAGACGCTGCGAAAAGGCCCTGTTGACCATCCCGGCGGATACGCCGTGAAAACACAGGGTTTTTTGGAACGTGGGATTCATGCAGACCGAAAGAAATGCCGCGGCGCCGGAACCGTTCATCGGCTATACTATACAACAGCCGCCGTATCGGTACAATAGGAATATGGAAAATTATCGCCGTCCAAGCTGGGACGAATATTTTATGGAAGTCTGCGAGGCAA
>JAISLM010000135.1 GCA_031290855.1 Spirochaetaceae bacterium | reverse complement strand
TTGTAGTAGACGGGTTTGCGAGCAAACAAGGTTTGCTATGCAAACCACCACAGATGATAAATTTCCGCAGCCGATCGAACCTCGTAGATAATGCATCGCTTACAAGATACCCCGCCGCTCTGCCGGAAGGGGCTTTCCGCTTCGGCTCCTTTCCGTTTTTTCTCCGTATATTAAAGCAAAACGCGGGTTAACCACCAATTATATTTACATGAGACATTTAAGAATGCTGAAACAGGACGTGTGGTACGAAATCAGTACCCACGTCAACAACCGGGAACCCCTGTTCCGAGGGGGTCAGGCAATGGCGCTGTTCGACCGGGTGTTCCGGGAGACCGCGCACAGGTTTGTCTTCGTGGTCCTGGGCTTAAGTCTTGCCGGTGACCGGCTGGCTTTTTACATCAAGCCCGCGGACGGGTTTGAACTGCCGGCGATAATGAAATGGCTGAAGCAGACCTTCGCCATTAGGTACAACAGGGACAATGGACGGACGGGACACCTGTGGGGCGACCGGTACCGGTCGCGGATTCTGGAAGGGGGGCCGCCGGACGGCGAGGCGGCGGCGGCGGAGACCCAGCCGGCCCACGACAGGGTCAGACCCTGCGGCGGTCAACGCCACGACGGACGCGCGGCGGCGGGAGGCCCGCCGGCCCATGGGGTCAGACCCCATAGCGGGAAACGGGCGGCCGGGGCCGCGTTTTTCCGCCTGTTCCCCCTTCCCGCCGCACCTGCGCCCGGGTAAGCGGCATAATCTGCCCGGCGAACCGCTGCAGCCGCCATTTCCTCCCCAAACCTAACCCGCCCAGGGGATACGTCTGCCCTGAAATCTGAATTATGTGCCAGGTTAGCGCTCTGCGGCGGGGAGGTTCATGTTTGCGGGACGTAAGGAAGCGGAATCACCACAATTCCGCCGTAATTGTCCGCTGCCCGGAATTTAAAATCGTGTGCCGCTTGGACGCGGTACGGTTTCATTGCAGGGAGTGTCGGGGTCGGGGGGCGGTATCACTCGCAGGATTTCTTTGAACGAAACAATTTTATCGGCTATACAGATGAACCAGCCTTCCTTGTGTTTCGGCGGATGGAACAAGGTAAACGGCCACATATGCGTACGTATCAACGAATATTCTTTATCCGAAACATTAAAATAACGGTGGGCGTTCTCCGCCGCCTCAATCGGGTGCGTAAAGCCGTGTGTCAGCTTCCACTCGCTGTGCCAGTCGTACAGGAAGAAATCATGTAAAAGGGCCGCTCGTACCATGCCGGCCCTGTCTTTTACTTTCCAGAAACGGCTCAATATACAGCACATTTCCGCAACGCAGAGGCTGTGCTGAAAAACCGACGTCTTTCCGTGTTGAATATAGTCTTTGCTTTTCAAAAACAGGGGATGCGTCAGTATATCCTGAGTTGTCCGCTCAAAAAATCCCGCGTCAATCTTGTCGTAATCCACCACGCCGTTTACGGCGGTAAAGCCCCCGGATTTTTTATTCGCCATATACTTTCTGAAGCTGAAAACGGCGTCCGTCAAAAAGAGCGAAAGAAATACCGCGTCAAGCACACGGATCGTTTTAGTCCCCAAAAAATCCGCAAGGCCCGACAGTCCGTCCCACAGGACGTATATTGTCGCCAGCGTAAAAAGCCCGAATGAGAGCGAAGCGGTAAAAGCGATTCTCTTTTTATAGTTACACCAAAACGTAAGCGGATGAATGTCGTAATCCCAGGCCCGTACCTTCAAATACTTCTCCAAAGCCCATCCGGTGGCATATTCCAACGCCGTGCAGGCGGCTGCGGACGTAAAAAACACCAACAAGGGATGACTCCGTAGAGGATAACAGACGGCGTATGCTAAGAAAAATCCCGCCGCGTATATCGGTACGACGGGGCCGTAAAAAAAGCCCCTGTTGACAAAACCGCGCCCAGCGAGAGCTTCAAGGAAAAGTTCGAAAAGCCAGCCGAAAAATGAAAACAAAAAGAAAAAAAATACCAGTCTTTCCGCGTCCATTCCCGCAAACATAAATTGTATCCACCAAATTAAACCGTCCTGCCGGAACGCCACCACTAAACAGCCTCCATAGCCAGCGTTTTGTCCGGTTCGTTTTCGATGTCCGGGTCCTTTTTGTAAGCCGCTACCTTAACGTACTTTCTCAAGCTCGCGCCGCAATTTTTCGTCTGTTCTTCAAAGGTCCTCGCGTTCATTATCAGCATTTGCAGGCGGTTCTCTATGTTCGCGTAGCTTGTGTCGGGATCATAGTCCAGCGGCAGAACCTGTATTCCGGGATAGACCTCCTTGACTGGTTTAATCAGCCCGCGCCCGCAGACATGGTTCGGAAGGCATCCGAAGGGTTGCAGGATGACGAACGAGCGCACGCCCTCCGCCGCGTGATGCAGGATGTCGGCGGCTATCAGAAAGCCTTCGCCGGACTGTATCGAATGGTGAATTATGTTGTCGCTGAGCTCCGCCATCTCCGCCAGGCGCGGCGCTCTCTCGTAAAGCGGGTGGCGGGCCGCTATCTTTTCCATCAGGTCGAGCGCCGCGTCGATGTAGGCGTCCCCGCCGAAAGCGTAGAGCATCTCCCCAAGCGGATGCCTCACCTTGAAGTCCTTAATCTCGGAAATCGTGTGGAACAGCATCAGGTTACGGTAGATGTCGTACATACGGGGAAGTTCGACCTCCATGTTGTTCTTTTCAAGATAACGCTCGATGTTGTAGTTCGTGCCGGAATGGAAGACGAGCAGGTATTCCCCCGTGATGAACACGAGGTTTTTCCGCACCGTTCTGTCGTAAGGAACCGCGCACAGCGCCGCGACGGCCTTTTTGTAGGCCGAGAGCGCGCCAAGCATCCCGCGCTTTTCCAGCGCCGTGATTATCGCGTACTCCCCGGTCTCGACGACGCGGTCGGTCTCTCCCGCGTTTGTTTCGTAGGGGCGGATCTTGCGGCGCAGGTTGTCGAGGATTTCCAGCATGATGACGCACCAGATGATCTTCGCGTAGATCAGTTGGTTGAAGCGGTAGCAGGGATGCATATTCTTCGCGTCCGCGAAGTCTGTCGATATGATCGGCACCTGCGGGAAGCCCGCGTCGTCCAGGGCGCTTCTCGTTAGGGCCATGTAGTTGACAAGGCGGCAGTCGCAGGTCGTCTTGCCCGTGCCCACGACGACCTTGTCCGGGTCGTAGCGGCCGTTTTTGAGCGCCGCTATCGCCTCGCCTATGATCATCTGGGCGGGGAAGCACGAGTCGTTGTGAACGTAGCGCTTGCCGTAGCGCATAGCTTCCTTGCCGCCCGGCGGCAGGGCTTCCGCCTTGAGGCCTTCACGCCGTAGCGCGGCAGCGATGATTTTGGAGAAACCCGGCGTTACGTTGGGCACAAGGACGGTCTTTAGCTTCCTGTCGCGGCGCGTGTATTTGGACGTGTAAGGGTCGCTGAGCGGGAAAAGCGGATGTTCGCCCGCCTGCTTACGCCGCAGGCACACCGTCTCTATAAACGAGCGCACCCGTATCCTAAGCGGCCCCGAGATGTCGCTTTCGTCAAGCTTCAGTATCAGCGGCGATTTGCCGGACATCTCCCGCATTATCCGCGTTACCTCGTCCGTATGGAGCGCGTCATGCCCGCAGCCGAAGCTAAAAAGCTCGACGTACTCCAGCGCGGGATGCTCCGCCGCAATTATCGCGCCCGCCAAAAGGAGCGCGTGGTTGTTGTTCACTATATCTAGCCGCGTCTTGTCGAGTTCAACCTTATGTACGCCCGGAAGACTGTCCACAGTCAGCACGGGGATGCCGATCGCGGTGAAGTATTGCGAGAGGTTATGGTTCACGAGCGTGTCATACTGATAGTGTCGTCCGGCAAGAACCACGGCGAAACCGCCGGATTTCTCGGTTTGGGCGATGACGCGGGAGGCTTCCGCCGTGATTTCCGCGTTGAAGGCGGCCAGCGCCTTCTCCCCTTGGGCAATAGCCTGGCGGCACAGACCAGGCGGTACGCCGAAGGTTTCTTTCATATAACGACACAACTGGACGGCGCGGTCACGCTTGCTGAACCAGTGGAATACCGGCGTATCCATCGGAAGATTCCAGCGCCGCCCGGGATTGTCGGAATACTTCACGACGAGCGGGTAACCCTTCAGCACGGGACATGTGTAGGTGCTTTCCGGCTCTGGGGTGAGGGAGGGAAGGCGGCAGAAAAGCGGCATGAACACTCGGTCAACTCCGGCGGCGGCAAGGTCGTGGAGGTGGCCGTGAAGCAGCTTCGCCGGGAAGCAGACCGTGTCCGAGGCGACGAAAGGAAGGCCGTCCTCGAACAGTCTCCGTGAACTGGGCCGCGAAATCTTTGTCTTGAAGCCGAGCGCGTGGAAGAAAGTCGTGAAGAACGGCATCGTCCGCCAAAAATCAAGCGCGCGCGGCAGACCTATCGTAACATCACGGTCCGGAGAGAGCGGCGCGAACGGATAATCGCGGAAAAGAAGGCGCTCGCGCAGTTTCACCATGTCGGGGACGGCTTCCATCTCCGCGTTCACCTGCGACAGAAGTTTCCGCAGGGCCGGGTCTTTCGGGTCGCCGATGATCTTTCCCCGTTCACAACGGTTCCCGGTAAGCCATGTGAGGCCGTTGGAGAAGCGCACGAGGATACGGCTGCAGTTGTTTGAGCAAAACGGGCAGCGGACGTCCGACTCCTGGCTGTAGTCAAAGGTTTCGAGCGCGTCGAAACCTATGAACAGCGTCTTTCCGCCGTCCTTGCGCCGGCCCGTCAAAAAGCCGTTTTCGGCGATCCTGCGCTTCGTCAAAAGCGCGATCCCCATCGCGCCCATCTCGCCCGGATATGGGGCGCGGACGACGGGCCGGCCTATGTACTGTTCGATAGCCCGCAAAACCGCGTCGTTCCTGAACGTGCCGCCCTGGACAACGATATTCCCGCCCAGCGCCGCGAAGTTCGAAAGCCGCACGACCTTGGTAAACACGTTTTCGATGATTGAACGGCAAAGACCGGCCATGATGTCGTCCGGCTGCCTGCCGTTCTTCTGTTCGGTGATGATCGTGCTGTTCATGAAAACGGTACAGCGGCTTCCCAACTCGGCGGGATTTTTTGCGCCGAAGGCGGCCTCCGCCACCTTTCCCAGCGGAATGTTCAGCGTGTTGGCGCAGTGTTCCAGAAACGAGCCGCAACCCGATGAACAGGCCTCGTTTACCGTGATGTTGGTGACGATCCCGTCGTTTATGCTGATTGCCTTCATATCCTGGCCGCCAATATCCAGGATGAAGCTCGCTTCCGGCGCGAAATGCCGGGCGGCGGCGGCGTGCGCCACCGTCTCTACCGTGTGGTAATCCGCGCCGAAAGCCTTCGCAAACAACAATTCCCCGTAGCCGGTAGTCCCGACGGCGGCGATCTCCAGTTTGACGCCCGCCTCGTCGTACTTCCGCTTCAGTCCCAGGAGGCCCTTCTGAATGACCCGCAGCGGCTCGCCGTGGTTGTTCGAATAGAAACTGTCCACAACCCGCTCGTCCTCGTCCAGCAGCACGAGCTTGCTCGTGGTGGAACCGGCGTCTATACCCAGGTAGACCCGCAACGTCTCGCCCCTCTTGCCGGCGTATACCGAAGCAGGAGGCAGGCTGTGGCGCTTGTCGAAGTCCGCTCTTTCCTCCGCGCTCGAAAAGAAGTCCGGCACGGCGGTATCCTGAGCCTCGCGCCCCGTGTCCCCGTGAACCGACGAAAGCGCGTCGAGCGACCCGGCCATGTCAAGCTGCCGCTTATCGTCCGCAAACATCGCGTCCACCGACAAGGCCGCTCCGTAAGCGATGAAAGTCTCCGGGTTTTCGGGGCGGATACAGTCGCCCTCGCCCAAACCGAGCCGTTCGGCAAACACGCGGATCAGCGTGGGGTTGAAAGTCAGCGGGCCGCCCTCGAAAATGATCGGCGGCGTCAGTTCCAAACCCTGCGCGAGGCCGCCTATCGTCTGCTTCGCTATCGCGTGGAACGTGGAGAGGGCTATATCCTCCGGAAGGCCGCCCTGATTGAACAGCGGCTGGATGTCGGTCTTTGCGAAAACGCCGCAGCGCCCGGAAATCTCGTACACCGCGTTGCCCCGAGCCGCGAGCGCCTCGAACTCCTCGACCGGCACACGGAGCAACGCCGCGATCTCGTCGATGAACGCGCCCGTCCCTCCCGCGCAGCTTCCGTTCATCCGCATATCGGACGCCGTAAGCCTCCGCGTATGCTCGTCATAGTAAAAAAAAACGATTTTGGCGTCCTGGCCGCCCAACTCCACCGCGACGCGGGCCTGGGGGTAGAAAGTGCGGACGGCGACGGCGTTTGCTACAACTTCCTGCACGTAAGGGGCGCCAATCGCGTCCGCTATCGGCTTGCCGCCAGACCCGCACACCGCAGCGCGGAAACGAGCGTCCGGAAACTGCGCTTTTATCCCCGCCAACACTGATTTGACCGTCTCCGCCTGGCAGGCGTGGTGCCTTTTGTACGCGGAAAACAGCATTTTACTCTGTTGTTTATCCATCACAACGGCCTTTACGGTCGTTGAACCTATATCCAGACCCAGTCGCAAATGTGAAGCATTGGTAATCATAATCCAATACTATACAAATACGCCCGTTTTTACAATAAGGCCCCGGCTCAACGCTGCGCGTTGAGTTTACGCAGACTCCAGACACCCTCGTTAAAGCCTTAGCGCACGGACGCCTTGGCCGCTGCCCGCCATTGATCACGCCTTGTTGCTCTAAATCATTACCGAGTAACGATTTAAGTCGATAGAGGGTCAGACCCCGGCAGATCGGTAAGTTCCCTGTTAGTCGCCGGCCCCCGTCCCCCATCACCCGTCCCTCATAAGATGCCTCCGGCGGCTTATTTCTCATTATCCTCACCCGTCAAAACAAAGCCTCCGGCGCTCACTCGGCACCGGGGTGCTTCTCGCCACCCCCATTCCTCATTAGCCGCCGCCGCATGCGGCTGGCGGCCAAGTACGTTTCAAAGCTCAAATTGATATATCTGTTGACAAAGCCTTCTTGGAGGTGGCCATCCGTGATATTCCAGCCCCTGCCCCGGAAGGCTTTGCCCCAGTTAATAGTGATTGTGTCTACAGGCGCGGCCCCGTAGTTCGCCGTCGCGGCGGCAGGAATCCTGACCGTGACGTTTTTGGCGGCGTTAATATCGATGAAAATAGCGCCCCAACGCCGGGTGGCGTAGAGCCCAGCGTGATGGTGAGGTCTGCGATGCCGGTGCCTAGTAAGGCACCACTGCCGATGCTTTCCGCTTTGAGGATTCCTACCATATAGAGACTGGCGCAGCCATAGAATGCGTCCGTGCCGACTGTGGCAGCTTTTGCGCCGCTAACGTCTTTGAGTTGGGTGAAGCGCCTGAAGCTATACTGCTTTAGGCATAAAAATATCATTAAGCGGCAGATGCAAAAACATCGGTAAAAAACTGAAAGTTACCGGATATAAGGGAGGAGATTTTCTTTTTATGTTTTTCCACCGTTTCCGCAATGCATCCGTCTATCGCTTCCTTGAACTCTTCAAACGTCCCATGAAAGGCCGCATTCAGTACTTCCTTCTTTACCGGCTTCCAAAACCGTTCTGTCAGATTAAGATTCGGCGAATAGGGCTGGAGAAAACCCGCCGGTGGGCAGGATGCTTAGAGCCAACGCCTGATTAGCATATAGAACGCGACGCCGCTGAAGATGCTTAGCAGCGCGTTCCGTTTCCAGAGGTGGAGCAGGGCCGTCAGCACTGAGGCCGCCGCGACGGGCAGGGCCTCGCCTGGCTTCTCTTTGATTGGGGCCGCTATCGCATTGAAACAGAGGACGGTCATAGCGAGCGGCGGCGCGGTCCTCTCGACAAACAGAAAAAGCCTGTTTTCTCCCTTGCCGCCCGGCTTTCCGCCGCGAAAAAACATGAAGGGCGCGGCGCGGCAAAAGAATATCACGGCGCCCATAACGAAGGTGTAGACGACGGCTTGCGGTACCTGCGGCATCAGCCTTTATCCGGCGGCGCTTTTGCCGAAAATATCTGGACTACGGCAAGGGAGGCCGCAAGCGCGGAAAGCAGCGATACGCGGGCCGGCAGGAATACGACCGCTAGGACCGCAGCCAGCGCCGAAACCGCGAAGGGCAGGGCCTTTTTTACCCGCATGATCTGCTCGATCATCAGCACTATGAACAGCGCGGTGAGGGCGAACTGTATGCCATCGAAGCTGAACGGCAGTAACGCGCCGGCAAACGCGCCTATCAGTGTGCCGCCAACCCAGTACAGGTGATCCAGCGCGGAGATGTAAAGCATGAACGCGCCGCGCTCCCGCTCGCTACCGCCGTACAGGATGTTCCCGGCCCGCGCCTCCGGTGAAGCGGGCTCGCCATCCAGCGATGAAAGCAGCGCGAAGGTCTCGTCCGTCAGCGCGAATACGAGGTACGCTTTGTAACAGCCCGGCAGATTGAACTTCTTACGCATCGTTATCCCGTAGGCCATGTGCCGCGCGTTCACGACAAGCTGGACTATCGCCGCCTCGACGAGTCCCGCGCCCCCGGCAAAGAGGCCGACCGCGATGTACTGTCCCGCGCCCGCATACATCACGACGCTCATCAGCAGGGCGAGCGTCCATGGATAGCCCGCGTCAGACATCAAAAGGCCGAAGGCGACGCCTATCGCAAGATAACCCAGCAGTACCGGAATCGAATACCGGAACGCCGCGGAAAAAAGTCGTAAGTTGAACATATTTTACCGGACGGGCCGCCGCGCCGCGCCGGCCTTCTCATTTTTTGCGTACACGTTTTTTGAAATATACTTCGGTGTTAAGCAGTATCACGCCAAGGAGGGAGGCGGCAAGGCTGAATAAAAGAATGCCGGCCACCGCGAAGATGTGATCGTGAAACGGCAGGCGGACATTCATCCCGTAAAAGCTGTATATCAGGGTGGGTATCATCAGTACGATGTTCACTATGGCAAGGCGCTTCATCACTATGTTCAGGTTGTTGGAGATAACGCTGGCAAAAGCGTCCATCGTTCCCGTCAGGATCGACGAATAGATGTTCGCCATCTCCATCGCCTGGATGTTTTCCGTGATAACGTCTTCCAGCAGATCCTGTTCGTCCTCTTTTAAGCGCAGGGACGGCGACTTCTGGATCTTTTCAAGCAGAAGGCCGTTTGATTTTATACTGGTCGTAAAATAGACAAGCGACTTCTGAAGCATCAACAACTGTACCAACTCGTTGTTGCGGACGGACTTTTGCAGGGCCTTCTCTATCTCGTTTGAATTACGGTTGAGTTCTTTCAGGGCCCGCAGGAATGTGTAAGCGGCGCGGCCCAGCATATTTAGAACGAAGGCGCTGTGGCTCTTCAGCGTAAAACCCTTCATGCGGTTGTTCGCGACATCGTGCAGGGCATCGCTGGAACGCTGGCAAACCGTAACAATCTTGTCGGAAAATAAAATAATGCCGAGCGGCACCGTAAAACAGGCGATCTCGTTGTTGTTATCCCACACCGGCAGCCGCGCTATGATCGCCGTATAATCGTCTTCCTGTTCTATACGCGCCTGCTCGTCCGTGTCCATTATGTCGGTCAAAAGTTCGCCCGCAATGCCGAAATCCTGTTCAAGTCTCTCCAGATCATGCCGGTCGACATTGCGGGCGTCTATCCAACATCCCGCGCACGGTTTATTTGTTTCTGTTATGCCATCAGCGCCCTGTACCCTAATAGTAACCATTCTTTATGCTAATGCGGCTACTGTAGCAATTGCAATACAGTCTGCGCCCTCTGGTTCGCCTGAGCGAGCATCGCGGTGCCGCTCTGGTTGAGTATCTGATTCTTGGTATAGTCAACCATCTCGTGCGCCATATCCGTGTCACGTATGCGGGACTCGGAGGCCTGCAGGTTTTCCGCGCCCACGTCGATGCCGCGGATCGCGTGTTCCATGCGATTCTGGTACGCGCCAAGGTCAGCGCGCTGCTTGCTGATGATCTTTAAGGCTTCGTCGAGCGTACCGATAGCGCGATTCGCCTCGTCCGCAGTCTCCAGCGACATGATTGAATCGTCGTCAATGTTGCGCAGACCAAGTGACTTCGTCGTTATCGTGCCTATGTAGACACGTTCGCGCTGATCGATGTTCGCGCCGATATGAAACCACATAGACGCCGTCACGGCGTTGTTGCCCGTTTCACGGGCGAAACGTCCGGTAAGCATATTCATCCCGTTAAACTGGGCGTGGCTCGCTATGCGGTCGACCTCGTCTATCAGCGAAGAAACTTCCACCTGTATCTGCATCCTGTCTTCCGCGGTGTATATGCCGTTGGCGGACTGTACCGCGAGTTCGCGCAGACGCTGGATGATGTCCTGGCTCTCCTGCAAATAACCTTCCGTCGTCTGAATAAATGAAATACCGTTCTGCGCGTTTGTCGAGGCCTGGTTCAGTCCGCGTATCTGGCTCCGCAGCTTCTCCGATACCGCAAGCCCCGAAGCGTCATCCCCCGCGCGGTTTATCCTGAGGCCGCTCGCCAACTTTTCAGTGTTCTTGTCCAAATACCCCTGCGTAACCTTTAGAGACCTGTTCGCGAACATTGCGCTAAGATTGTGATTGATGATCATACTTTACTCCTGCTTAGGTTCTAAACCCGGAACGGTCTGCCTCTCTATAGATCGCAACTCCCCGTCCTCCAATATATTAACCTTACTTGAATATCGGACTGCTAAAAATTCCCTTTAGCTTTTCCGCAGCCGGCTCACCGTGCAAATGCTCCGCGTTTGCTTTCGGAGTTTGCGTCAAGCTCAACACTCCGCGTTGCGCTTGACGCAAACTCCAGACTACTTGTACAGGCCATATCCCCCGGAAGACTCGACGGCCTTCATCCAAGAGAAACCCCCTGCCGTCCTTCCGTCGGCCCTAAACGGGGACTGACACCTCGCGTTGCCACCCCCTTTCATGGCGGACAAATACGGCGCATGGCATCCATTGCCACCCGTTACGGGGTCTGACCCCGGCCCCACATATAGCGTACCGGCTTTCACAGGCGCCAGGCAAATCCGGCGCCAGTGCGTTATTCGCATACCTCATCGCTCTAAACCATTACCGGTTAACGATTTAAGCCGGGCCGGGGTCAGACCCCGGCCGCCGCTCCAATTCATTACCGGACAACGATTTAGGCCGCCACGGGGTCTGACCCTGGCCCCACATATAGCGTGGTATGGTTCTGATGGCGCCTGCGCCGCAGGAAAAAAAGCCCGCCCCGCCGGGGAGCGGCGGGACGGGCTTTGTCCGGGGGAGCGGACTACGGCGTTATCGTTTCGAAGCCCAGGTTGATGGTAACGGTGTAAGAGCCGCTGCCAACGCCGAAAGCTTTTTTGAAGTTGGTCTGCCATGTGTCACTGTAGCCAGCCGGGGATGCCGGGGTCCTGATCGTAACGTCCTTGGAAAAGGTGCTGAAGGCTTTGATGCCAATTTCAGACACGGACGGCGCGGCCTGGCCCATCGTGATCGTGAGGGCCTGGCCCCTGGGGTCTTCGAAAACGTCCGCTCCGATGTTTGTCACGGCGTGAATGTTGAGTGTGGCTAGGGCGTAGCAGGAGCTGAAGGCGCCGTAACCGATGCTTGCTGCGGCGGGGAGGTTCACCGCGGCGAGGGCGCGGCAGCCAATGAAGGCGCCGGAACCGACGCTTGTAGCAGCAGGGAGGCTCACCGTCTCGAGGGCGTCGCAACCGCGGAAGGTGTAGTCGCCGATGCTTGCCGCAGCGGGGAGGTTCACCGTGGCGAGGGCGACACAGTTCCAGAAGGTCTCGACGCCGACGCTTGTAGCGGCGGGCAGGCTCACCGCGGCGAGGGCGTCGCAGTTGTAGAAGGCGTAGTCGCCGACCGCCGTAACGTTTGCGCCGCCAAGGCCCTTCAGGGCGGTAAAGTTCCTGAAGGCAGGCGAAATACATGTTCCCGCCTTTATGCTCTCCGCCGGGGCGGGGAGGACGAGCGAGGCGATCCGGTTCTCGCCGGTGTTGGCGGCGCCGGGGTCGAACTCCGTGCCCGCCATCGTACAGGCGGACAGGTCGAG
>JAISLM010000134.1 GCA_031290855.1 Spirochaetaceae bacterium | reverse complement strand
TGCGGCAACCACCCCGATTCCGACCTTGCGCGGGCGTTCTGACGAAGGCGCTTTGCGGCGCGCAGCGGCAAAGCGGAAGTTTTGGCCGCCGCGCACTGTTCATTTCCAATTACCCGTTAATAATTGTGCGCCGGCACACTTACAGCCCGGCAAGCCTGCGGTACTCGTCTATCGTTTTGACGCGCTTTAAGATTTCCGCTACCACAGCCCAGTATTTCACCGGGACATAATCGCCGATTTCAACCTCGGTGTAGAGTGCGCGGGCAAGCGGCTTGTTTTCGACGACGGGCACCTCCAACTCGATGGCAAGGCGGCGGATACGGAGGGCAAGCTCGTCCTCGCCCTTTACAAGCACACGCGGCCCCTCAAGACTGCGGTTGTACTGTAGCGCGACCGCGAAGTGCGTCGGGTTCGTTATCACGACATCGGCCTTAGGCAGTTCCTCGCGTATCTTGACGGCCAGAAGTTCCTGCATACGGCGGCGTAGGCGTTGCTTGATCCGGGGGTCGCCCTCGTCCTGCTTGCGTTCCTCGATCACTTCCTGCCGCGACATCTTAAGGGATTCGCGGAACTGCGCCCGCTGGAACATATAGTCCGGTATCGACAGCAGCAACAGCAGCAGCGCCGTGAAGATCAACAGCCTTACCGCCAGACTCGCGACCGTCGTTACGGACAGATACAACTCCGCCGTCTGCAGGTTCGCCAGCTTCTCTATGTCGCTTCGTATCAAAAAGAACGCGACGCCGCCCACCGCCGCCATTTTGAATATCGACTTGAAGAAGTTGAACAGGCTGTTCGCTGAAAACAAGGTCTTCCGAAAGTAAGCGCCCAGATTCGGGATAACGCGCTCGAACTTGAAGCCGAGCGGCTTTGTCGTGAACACGAATCCCACCTGAATTATGTTGGAAAACAGCGAGGCGGCAAGCGCGATACCGAGCAGCGGCAGCGCGAGCCGGGCGAAGTACGACAAAAACACGCCGAAAACTATCCCCCCGTCCCTGCCCGGATCCAGTTCCGCCGCCCGCAGGAAGTAGAATCTGACCATTTCAACGCAGTTACGCAGCAGGTAGGGGGCCAAAAACAGAATAGCCAGCGCCGGAATCAACAGCCCTATCGCCCCTACGAGGTCCTGGCTCTTCGCGACGCGGCCTTCCTCCTCGCGCGCCTTCCGTATCTTGGTTTCGGTCGGCTCCTCGGTCCGCCCCTCGTCCTCGGCGGCAAACCACTGCAAGTCGATCCGGCACGGCAGGGGCCGGGCGGCGGGGTACGGCGGGCGGGCCGCGTAAAGCTCCGCCCACAGCGCCAGCGTACACGGACGCTCAGCCATCCCCTTCCCCCGTATTCATCCTATACCTCCCCCAACCCGGATGTACAAGTCCTGCAGCGAGCGGAAACCCCCGTCCAGCACCCTTCCCAGCGCCTCGACCATGAACGGCAGCGTCGCCATGATCAGCACGAAAGCGACGCTTATCGATATCGGGAAGCCCTCCGCGAGTATGTTGATCTGCGGCGCGGCTTTGGAGATGAGGCCGGTGGCAAGGGAGGTCAGCAGCAGTGTGCCAAGGATCGGCATCGCGATCACAACGGCGTCGAGGAAGAGGCGGGACAGACCCCCCGAAAGCATCAGCACGACATTTTCGCGCCCGTTTACAAGCTCGACGACGTTCAGCGACCTGACCGAAGCGGCAAAGCCCCACAGGAACATATTCTGCACCCCGCCTGTCACAAGGAAGGTGAGCAGCGCGACCAGGTTTAGGAACTGGCCCATCAGCGGGTTTTCGATCTGGGCAAGCGGGTCGAAGGTCTCGGACGCGCCGAAACCCATCTGAAGCGAAAAGAACTGCCCGGCGCTGGACGCCGAAGCGAAGATTATCGTGATGAAAAAGCCGGTGATTATACCGATCAGCGCCTCGCCTGCCAGCAGCAGCGCGTAGGCCGGAGTGAAAACCCCGCCCGTCATGCCCGGCAGCAACATCCAGCCGGCCTGACCGGAAGCGGACGGGAACACGGCGAAGGCCGCGAACAGCGCCAGCGACACCTTGGCCGTCTGCGGAACCGTCTCCGACGACAGAAGCGGCGCGGTTTCAATCATCGCGACAGCCCGCGCGAACAGCAGCAGGAACAGCGGGGCGGCCCGCAGGATCTCGTCCGGTATCACGCCCGCCTCCGTCCCGCAGCCGGGCGCGACGGAAGCGCCCGCAGAAAACTGTCTGTATCAACGGAAAACAAGGCGGCGGCCCGCCGCCGGAAAAGTTCTTCCAACATACTCCCCACCCGCCTTCATCCTGGCACGGCGCTGCTTTTTTGTAAAGAGGGCGGCGGGGATTAATCCTGAGAGCGGGCCGGAAACGGAAAAGCTTGCGTAATTCTGCCGGGAGGAGGTATGATAGGGAATGGTACGGGTTAAAACAAAAAGGCTGGCACGTTCATTTGCCGCGATTTTTACAGGCATTGCCGTTATGGGCGTTTTTTTTGTTACAGCCATGGAACCCGTGCAGGCCGCCGGCGCCGCTTATGTAAGCGGTGAAAGCGGTTATGGGGAGCTTGACGTCTATACCTCAAGCCCGGCCGGCGAACCGGCGCTGTTTAGAAAAACGGCGGGCAACGGGCTTGCATCCCCGCGAACAGGGCTCCAGCGTATCTTTAGTTCCTGCGGCGCACACGGCGGGGCTTCCGCGGTTTGCCGGTTTTACGCGGGAACAGTTTTAAATACCGGCTATACGGACGTAAAGAAAACCATCCTGCTAAAACTCCGAATCTGATTTCCATACCGAATCAAAAATCTTTTTAATTGAGGCTTTCCCAAAACTGACGTTTTGGGAGACAAGCTTTGCTTGGGAGACAAGCTTTGCTTGGGAGACAAGCTTTGCTTGTCCAGATGCCTTGGATTTATATGAAAAAGCGGGCCGGACCAGTCCGGTTAGACCGCTTTTTCGGAAGCTTTTCCCAAAACCAGCCGGGTTTTGGGAAAAGCCCAAATTTCCTAAAAACCCGTCAGGGAAGGAGTATTGGTATGAAAAAGTTTTGGAATATTTTCTGGAAGACGTTTGCCGGATTGATAATAGCTGCGCTTGTGACTTCGATAGTGGCCGGCATCGTTTTACATTCGATGGAAATAACATACGTCGCCATACGGGGCATTTTCGCAATCGGATTGGGTGTATGCGGCTTCATCGGTTTCGTGGTTGTCCCGATAGAAATGTATATAGAATACCGTCTAAAGGGCGGCGCCGGGACAAACGACGAGGTTTTTTGAGCGTTCTTGCGCCGGATGTGGCGCGCCGCCCCGCGGTTTCAAAGCGAAACCGCAGGGCGGGAATCAATTAGCACTGGCGGGCGGCTCGTGAGCGTCATTGGAAGATGCTTTGGGAGAGGGCCGGCGAGTCGTCCCGGCAGTCAAGCGCGCTTATCGCTCTGAGCGCACCGCAGGGATGCCGCTTGTCAGGCACATAGCGGTTTGACTGACGTTTTACCCACACACAGCCGCGCCCTTAAAGAAGGCGCCGTGGAAGAACGAAAAATCTAAGACGGTAAGTCCTCCTTGCAATTACAGGAGGACGGCGCAGCCCGGCGTGATGCCGGAGCGGTCGAACCAGCCCTGCGGCACTTCGAGCGCGTAACGGACGGAACGGGACGATTTGACCGCTTCGAGGCTTTGCGGCTTCATGTCGCGGATTTCGATGATACGCCCGTCGTGGCTGATGAACGCTATTGATAGCGGGATAAGCGTGTTTTTCATCCAAAATGAAAGTATCTGGTCGCGCTTGAAGACGAACAGCATTCCGCTGCCATCCTCCAGGCGCTTTCTGAACATCAGCCCCCTGCGCTGCTCTTCTCCGCTGACGGCGAGTTCAGCTTCCAGGGGCACGTCTTCTCCCGCCCGGTTTACGATGACGATGCTTTTCGACGGGAGTTTCGGCTGCGCTTTCTGTTCCGCGCCGCCGCAGGCCGCGGGGACAAGGGCAAGGCAGAAGAGGCAAAGCGCAGTGGGAAGGGAGGACGGGCGTTTCAACGTCGTATCAGCTCTTCCGGCGGACGCAATTCCACGGGGCGGCAGGACTTGTCGGCGGAGTCTAGCAGCATTATGCGGTTCCGGCCCGCCTCCTTCGCCTTGTAAAGGGCTACATCCGCGTAATTGTAAAGGTCCTCTTTGCTGTCATGGCTTCCGCCGCGCATGAAGTACAGGCCGAAACTGGCCGTGATGCAGGGGGCGGCGCTCGATTTTTCGTGCGGGATTTGCAGGTCGATGATCTTTTGGCGGAGTTTGAGTACGACACGCTCCGCCTCTAACAAGCGGTTTTCCGTCCATAGGATGATAAACTCCTCGCCGCCGACACGCGCCGCGTAGAGTCCTTCTTCTTCCGACAGTTCTCTAAGCGTCCTGCCTATAGAGCGTAAAACGGCGTCGCCCTTTGTGTGGCCGTAAAAGTCGTTGTACGGTTTGAAGAAGTCGACATCCATCATCACAACGCATACGGTCTGATGGACATGACGGCAGACGGAGGTGTAAAAGTTCACGGAACCGTCGAAGCTGCGCCTGTTGTTGAGACCGGTAAGCTGGTCATGGTTATAGGATATGATGCCGCTCACGATCACGCTGGCCGTATACCAGTTGAGCAACATGCAGATCAACACGTAAAGAATGATGCTATAGATGTCGAAAGTGCTGTTTGTCGCGATAAAAAAGCTGGTGATGGCGGGGGAATACTTGTTGGCGATGAAAAAAAGCAGTATCACGCCGGCGTTTATCGCGATACTTTTTGCCATGCCCATTACAAAGATTATCTGAAAACTCAGGAACATAAGCAGAAAACGTAAGGCAAACGGCGATTTTTCTACCACGTAGACGAAAATGCAGAAAAATGTGACGGCGCAAAAAAATATTACAAGGCTGGAGGTAATGCCAAAATCGCCGTGTGGCTTCTTTTTCTTTAGCATGTACAACGAATAGGCAAACACTCCAAACAGGACGGCGCTCGGCAAATAAAGAAACAGGCTGATACCTCTATGGGCGGCACCGTATTTGGGATAAAAGGAAAGCAGTATCATCAGCACTCCGTTTACGAGGCTGACAAGCGAAAGGCTTGCCACGTTGTGGCGCCTAATCTCTTCCCGACAGCTTACGAGATCTTCTTTTGTAAAGTTGTAGTACAACACTTTGTTTAAAAGTGAAATTTTCGACCCCCGACTGTTAAACCTAATTATCGCCGTATAAAACAAAGATTTCAAGCCCGTGCGTCCAGTCATCCTAAAGAATGAAGCGCCCTGCGGCAAACGCGAACCTAAGGTTCGGCGGAATATCTTGTAAGCGTCGCGTCATTTACGAGCTTCGATCGGATGCGGAAATTTACCATCTGTGGTGGCTTGCATAGCAAACCTCGTTTGCTCGCAAACCCGTCTACTACCACTTTTTGTAGGCGCCGCCCACCTAAGCGCCACAAAACAAAGTCAAACGTCCGCGCACGGGTTGCGCCCCAGACACAACCCACAACGGCAAACCGCCATGCGGTTTTTGCCTGACGTTCTACCGCCTTCTTAACCCCAAAAGGAAGGGGACGACATGAAAGCGCCGTTACCTTACCGGAAACTCTTTATGCCATCGTTCCGGATACGCGAAGTCCGGACCTCAGTACGTTGAATCTAGGTATTCGGTCAGGACGGGCGGGAAGGCTTCGGCGATCTTCCGCGTAGCGCCTATGAGGGCGCGGTAGTCGGCGTCCTCCTGGCCGGCGGTGTGGGACTCGCGGTCGGCGATGTTGAAGGTGAACAGTTCGGCTTGATCGGAGGTGTCTATAAGGGCCGCGTCCACCGTGTAGCGCGTGTTGAAGAAGGCGTTCCTGGGGGCGGCGGTCCTGGTGAAGGTGACGTCCAGCACGTAGCGCGAGGCCCGTCCTCCAGTCTTAAAGCCCCAGGCGGTGAGGGCGGAGGCGAAGGCCGCCTTGATCCGTCCGCCCGAATCGCCTTTGACGCGCACCTCGACCGGTATCGTTTTGGCTTTGTCCTGAGCGGCCGCGGCGGAGGCGGCCAGTTCGGAAACTTCTTTCCGGCGGTCGGGCCCGTCCAGCATAGACAGCACGAGCGCGTAGCCGGCGGCGTCGGCGGCAAGTTTCCGCGCCTTCCCGCAGCGCGCCACCGCCTCGAAGGTGGGGCCGTCGGGCATCGCGGTCAGGGCCTCAACCTCGCGCGCCGTCCTGTCCAGTTCCGCAGAGTAAAGGGCGGCGCACTTCCCCTTGTCCATCAACGCCACCGCGTACCAGAGGCGGTTCGGCGTATCGTTCCACGTCTCCCTCGTCTCGGCCCCGATCAGGCTGTCAAGCGCGGCGGAGGTCTCGATCGACAGGCTGATGTCGGAGCGCGAGTAGTAGTCGCCGTTCACCTGCGTCTCCCTGTCTCTGATGCTGGAACGGGTGCTGACGGACTGCCTGAAAAAGGCCGCCAGCGAGGCTAGGGCAGCGCTTTCGGCGGCCTTGCGGTCGGGCCCCGCGCCCACGGCGGAAACGTACTGCCGATCCGGGTACACGGCGGCGGGGTTATCAACCCAGGCCGGTCTGCTCTGCGAGGCGGCGGACACGAAGCCGGCAAGCGCGAACAGGATCAGGTAAGCTGTCTTTTTCATAATTATCTCCTTATAACTGGTCGGAGGCGGACGGCGGAGGGTCTTTAGCCTTTGCCGCAAGCAGCGTCCATACGGACGCGCTTTTTCTGTCAAGCCACGTTTCAAGGATCATCACGTTGACAAGTTCGCCTTCGCTCCGCGTGACGCTGTTCGAGAGCGCCGCGCCGCCCGCGCCCGTGACCTCGCTTTCTATCCTGGATGACAGGAGCGGCAGCAGCGAGACAAGCGCGATCTCGTAAGAGGCCTTGTGCGTTTTTTGAAGCGAGCCCTTGTTCCGCGAAAGCCCGATGCCGGCGAGGAAACCGGGGATTTCGACCGCGTAGTTTTTTACCCAGACGGGAACGCCGTCCTCGCTGCCCGATTCGTAGGCCGGGACGCCGGTCACGCCGGAGTACCGCGTCCTGACGATCACGACGCCGTTTTTTTCAAGAATGTCCGTCTCCTCGTCAAAGACGAGGGCATCTATGTAGTCTTCGTGGCTGTTCACGGGGCTTAGATCATAGTCAAATCCGCTGAAATAGTCAAGGCTTCCCGAGCCCTGGCTCAATGTCGCGGCGCTTGCGGCCCGGACGCCGTGGTACAGGGCCGCCTTGTGTGCAGCGTCCGCGACTGCTTCCCGTATCGCCTCGTCCCGGTTCGCCCGCCTGCCGGTGATCCCTATGATCGTGATCTCCGAGCCTGAGGGACGGGTTACCCAGTGTCCGCTGTCGAAAGCCGTTTCCAGCGAGGCGGCGCTTTCGTCCGTACCCGCCGCCGGCGTGCCCGGCGCCGACGCTAGCGGCGCGGCTTCCCGCGGAGTCCGCGCCGCTTCTTCCGCGGCGTTCTTTTGTGTGGCGGGGCCGGAGGTGGCGAGCGAAGCGCAGGAAGCGCAGATCAGGATCAGGGGGAGGGACGCCGTAAGGTAAAAAAATGATTTTTTCATAGGCTTTCCTGGATTTTTAAACGCGGGGCGGCATGGCCGCCGGGGACCGGGGCCCGCGCCAGGCGCGAACCCCGTTGTTTTGACCGCGAAAAACGATTATTCGTTTACGGGGACCGGGCCGCCGCCCGCTTCCTTGTCGAAAGCGGTATTCATCCTGTCGAGCGCGTTAAACGCCGCGGCGGCGGGAACCGCAAGTTTCGCGGCGTTGACGGCCTGATTCACGTCGGCGGCCGCGGCGGACTTGCCGTACTCCATCACGACCCAGAGAAGGCCGTTGTCGTCCCGCTCAAGTTTGATCACTTTAGAGCCCCGCAGTTCCGCTTTGCTCAGGGTCTGCGTGATGTTTTCCTGGAACGAAACGGCGGCGGAAGGGTCAAGCTCGCTGGTGGCCGTGTAATCGTTCACCATGTCTTTGACGATGGCGGAGAGCTGGCGGGCAATGTCCGCGCGGGCCCTGTTTTCCGCGAATGTCTTGCCCGTACCCATCTTGGACATATCGTTACCGATCCTGTACGTACCGATGCCGATAAGCACGTCTTCCGAGGCGTTCATGTACGCCTCGTTCACGAATGACGGGACGCCGCTCAGGCCCCGGCTCAAGGTACCCGAAGATTCGGGGGTTCCGGGCGCGCTTGCGCACCCTGCCAATGACAGCGCGATCAGGGCCGCCAAACCGAACACAAAATTTCTTTTCATCTTTATTCTCCTTAAACTTAAAGCCGTTTAAACCCGGCTTTGGTTTTGCGCCGCACAAGACGGCGATTCACCTAAATTGTAAAGCGATACAGCTTATGCCATACCGTTTGTAAAAGCGCGTTCTCCGACAGAGGCCGTGACTAAGGCCTGTCAATACTTTTCCGAAGCGGCGGCCAGAACCTGGCCTGACTCCGTACTGAGCGCCCGGAGGCGGAGGCGGCGCAGATCGCCGGAACCGGTAACCGCGCCTGTGATTATGGTATTCGCGCCCGCGAACTTACCTATAGAGACCGCGAGGTTGTCGTCAACCTCGCCCGACATCTGCAACTGTTGTTCCTTGCGTATCCTGTCCAGTTCGCTCCTGTCGATCAGCGTACATCCCTTGTCCAGCATGATGATTTCAAGCTCGCCCGCGATAAACTCCGACACCTCGGCGTCTTTCGCGGTAACGTAAACGATCGCTATGCGCGAATTCGGAGGAATTTTATTCATCAGGATGCCCGCCGCCCGCAGCAAGATGCCTTCCACGCTGTTATCCGGCGGCCCGTCAAAGAAGTCCGGCGCGTCGAAAGCCGCAGCCCCCGCAGGACGGATGCCGCTGCCGCCCTGCTGTTCGATCACGAAGCTGTCCATGGAGTGGGGCGTGACGACAAACCTGACGCCCGATCTGGCGTTAAATGTCAGCTTTTCCGTCTTGAGCGTGTACAGTTCGGCGTGTATCGTATGTTCGCCGGCAGGAATCGTGATCTTGCCGGACGCGCCGTTTACCAGCGTCAGCCTGGACTTGCCGTCGATGTAGACGCGCTCCTTGAAACCGGAATATATCTTGCTTTCGCTCCTTTCCACCGTTATTTCGGCGTTTTGGGCGGAAGAGAGCGAGGCTGGTACCGTGAAAAGCAGCGCGGCAAGCAGGGCCGCGTATATCGTCTTTTTCATAAAATCCTCCGCAACGGGCCGCAGCCTGCGGAAAACCCCGCAGACCGGCATTGACACCTAGAATTTGGCGCTGACGCCGAAGGTCAGGAACCTGTTGAACGGCGCTTCGAGGGTATAACTGGCACCACCGAACTTTAGTTTTGATTCGAGCACGTAATCGTCAAAGCCGGCTTCGATGAAAGCGCCTATCTTCGAGTTGAAGTAGTACGCAACGCCGACATCGAAGCCGAAGCCTACGCCGCCTAAAGCGCCTACGGACGAATCGTTAGAATTCTCAACGTAGTCTTTAAAGTCGCCCTCCCAGATGCCTATCACATAGCCTATCTTGCCTACGACATAGAGGTCCAGTTTCGGCAGCAGATCGAAGTGGTAGGCGGCGCGTAACAGTATCGGTATCGCTGTAATAGACTCGTTCAAGGTATCTCCCACCTTGAATTTAGCGCCGTCCACGCCAATCTCTCCGCCCAGCGACAGAGGTACGCCTATCGGCAGAAGGTAGTCAACGAACAGGTTGCCTCCTATACCGATGTCGGCGTCAATATCCTGGTTATAGCCGGACACCTCTATATTTTTTACCGAAGACAGCGCAAGCCCGCCGCTCACCGTAATCTGCGCAAACGAGGGAGCCGCGCAGATCGAAAAAAACACTGCGCACAGCGCGAGCGTAAGAATCTTTTTTTTACCCACAATTTTCTCCAATGATTAGTAATATCTTTACAAAAGCGCTCATTTTCACCTTTTGGCGCTCCGCGCATACGCCGCGAAATCCGTATGCTGAACCCGACACATAGCCGCAAAACCAATTTTTAGGTCATAACATGGCCTCCTTTAGCTCCGGCAAGCCGCCCGCTCTATCCGGCGGACTGCCACAGCCAAGAGTTTTATATCAAATATCATATATTTTTATATCTTTTATGTCAATACAGGATATAAGAATTTTTATCAGAATAGATATAAAATGAGTCTTGAGAAGCTGGTAGTCGACAATATAAGGCGGATACGCAAGGAAAAGGGTATCACGCAGGAAAAACTGGCCGAAGCGTGCGACACCGCGACCAGCTACATCGGGCTTATGGAGATCTACCGCCACGCGCCCAAACTCTCTACCATAGAAAACATAGCCAACGCGCTCAATATCGACCCCATCGTCCTGTTTCAAAACCCCCGGCCCCCGTCCGACACCATCCCCGACGCGGAAATATCCCGCCTAAAAGCCTCGATCCACGGTGCGGTGGAACGCGAATTCGAGCATTTCCTCCGCTCATTTCCGTCAAAATGAACATTGAGCCGTCTGCGGCGGCTTAGCTCCGCCGATCCGGTACTCCGTACTTTGCCCGTCGTTAATAGGCCTTGCCGCTTACCCCAAATAGTCATGCCCGTCCTCCGGACGGTGTATTCTTTCCGGTGTTCGCCCGTGAACAGGCGCGCCGTCTGCCCCCTGGTTTCCGTTCCCGCCCTTAGCTTCTTCGTTTACCTCTCCCAATTCTTTACCTGGTAACGATTTAAGCCGGGATGGTGTCAGACCCCTGTCACCCGGTAAGTTCTTTTCAACGCGCAAAGCGCGTTGAACAATGAATAATGCGCAACAAACCGCCGGAGGCGGCGGCTCATTTCTCATTGTTTACAGTGTTTGACCACCGGGGGAATTTCATTTAACTTTAATGCAGACGGTATACCGTCGTTTCAAGCGCCGCTATTTTAAAAATTCTTTCAAAATAATTGAGGCTGTTCCAAAACTGAAGTTTTGGAACAGCAACCTTTAAAAAACGC
>JAISLM010000133.1 GCA_031290855.1 Spirochaetaceae bacterium | reverse complement strand
TATCAGGGAAAAACGGCGCGCTTTCCCGTAAACTTTGAGGCGCTGCAATCCCTATCGGTTTCCCGGCCGCCGGCGAAGCTGGAATACGGGAACGGGGAGGAGCTTGACCTCGCGGGCCTGACGGTCCAGGGGATGCTGGCGGGGGAGGCTTCGACGAAGCCGGTGGATGTTGCGCGCCTGAAAATCTCGGGGTACGACCGGTTCCAGGGGGCGGCCAGACGGTCACGCTCACCCTTGAGGGCAAGAACGCTGCCTTTAGGGTAACGGTAGGGGCCAATCCCTTTGCGGGGACCTGGCAGGGAACGAAACGGGAAACCTACGGTCAAGGGATAGTGAGCATGCCGATGACCTTCACCATGTCGGAAGACTCATGGTTATTAAAATTTGAGGAAACCGGGGAGTACGCTTTTGAGGAGGAATACTGCGGAACCTACACGCGGGACGGGGACCGGGGGAGGCACGCACAACTGCTGCCCGCTTAGGGCGCTGACAATAGAGCGCCGACCGCCGCCGAGATACTTTTTTCCGGAGAGCTGATCCTCACCGGGGGCGCCTTTGGACAAGACTGGCTACCGCTCATCAAAAAGTAAAACGGGGGCGTCTTTTCAAATC
Organism: Spirochaetaceae bacterium; assembly: GCA_031290855.1. Taxonomy (GTDB): domain Bacteria; phylum Spirochaetota; class Spirochaetia; order Treponematales; family Breznakiellaceae; genus JAIRMY01. The sequence goes on along the minus strand of JAISLM010000133.1, from coordinate 17,783 downwards.
GGTATGTACCCGCTATGCGGAGGACATAAAAAATTTTGCCGGCGGGCGTTAAACGTAAGGAGTTATTGTATGAAGGGAAAAATTGTGTTTGGCCTGCTTTTGATGCTCGCCATTACCGCTGGGCTTAGCGCCCAACAAACAAAGACCATCGCCGTGGGAGTGGACGCCATGCCGTTGTTCAAGGGCTTTATCTGGACGGATAATGATGCTGACAATAGTCTCTTCGCCCTTTCACCGTCCTTTGAGTACGCGGCGGTCCCCCATTTCAGCATATGCGGGACGGCGGACCTGTGGTTCGGTGAGCTTGGGAAGGTCGATATTTTCTATTTTGGACTTGCAATACACGGACGCTGGTATCCCCTGTCCGCAGGCCTGGACAAGCTCTTTCTCGACGCGGGGCTGGGCTTTAACTCATTCTCGGTAAACGGCGAAACAGATGCGAAGTTCGGTGGCTTTTCGGGGCTTACCATCGGCCTCAAGGCGGGCTGGAAACTTCTGATGGGCCAAACCTTCTTTATGGAGCCGTCCATGGCCTATGTCTATGCAAAAAGCGGGAATGTACCAACGCCTTTGGGTTGGCAGGCCGGTTTGTCCATCGGCATGGCATTTTAACCAAGGAGCATTATCATGAGAAAATTCTCAATAATTCTATTGACGGCGGCCGTTATCCTTGGCGCGGGACTTCTCGTCATCGCGTGCGAAGGGGGCTTTGTTGACCCGGGACATGATGATGTTTCCGGTTTTGGCAACGGTGGCGGCGGTGGCGGCGGAAAGCCCGCTAAACTTGGGTATGACGCGACGTACGGGGAAATGCGTTCCAAGTTGAATGAAATCATCAACTATTCAGGAACTCCATCGCATATAAAAGCAGCGGCCAGGCTGTATATAGAAACAATCTCAGATTCTAATGCTCTTGCGCGGGATCACTATGGGAAGAAGTTTCATATAGATGAGATCAATAGTATGATCGGTATGATACCCTAAGCGCCCCCGCTCCGCCATCTGGCGGGGCGCTAATGCAGCAACAGCGGGTAACGCAGGGGCGCCCAGACGCCCGGCACTGAATTTGCCTAGTGCCGTCAGAGCCAGACCACGCTATATATAGGGTCGGGGTCAGACACCATCCGATCGAGCCTCCGTTCCAACCAACACAACGCTTAAGATACCGCGCCGAACCTTAGGTTCGCGCTTGCCGCGCGGAGGCTCATTACCGGCGGCGTTTTGTGAAACACGGGCTGACAAAGCCCGTGTTTCACCCTGTCCGGACAAAGCCGCCCGCCGGGACCGAAAACATCCGACGGAGTCTGCGGGAGGGAACAGCGGGTTGTGATCTCCCTGGTGGTTTACGCGCTCTTAACTTCGTTCCGGCTGACATTTTCAGCGGATACGTTCCGGCCCTGTTCCGTCCGCTGCACCCCATCCCTAAGTAAACGCACATGGACTGAAAGTCCGGTTAGACCGCTTTTTCGTAAGCTTTTCCCAAAACCAGCCGGGTTTTTGGAAAAGCTCCTTGAGCCTGTTCCAAAACTAATTGATTGTGCGCTAAAGCGCACGGTTTTGGACCAGGCTCTTGCAGTTTTTCAGGCTAAAGCCTTGCAAAACCGCGTTTTTTAAAGGTTGCTGGACAAGCGAAGCTTGTCTCCCCAAAACTGAAGTTTTGGAACAGCCTCCCTTAATTACTCATTTTTTTAATTCGCTTGCTTGACAATGGAGCGTTAAAATTTTATGGTTATCGGACGGAGGCGAATGTTGTCTGGTGGCGGCTGCGGACTTCAAATCCGTCAAAGGGTGGAAACGTCCTTGGTGAGTTCGATTCTCACACGCCTCCGCCTTTCTAGCCGCCTGTCCCCCGGCGGACGTAAAGATCGGCGTGATTTTGCCGATAATAGGGTATAATGGGTATGTTTACGGGCGCCTCGCTAAGGATGCCAAGAGCGATCATTGTCTGCCTCGCCGCAGCCTGCGCCTTCATGTCTTTTTCCTCGTTCAATTCCGAAAAGATAAACGACGTTACGGCGGAGGAGACCGCCCCCACGGAAAAAAAAAACTTGACCGCCGCGCCCGCCGCCGGTAACGACGACGAAACTAACGAAGCTCAGCCGGACGAGACGACGGACCCCGCGCTTTCAAGCGCCGCCGCAATAATGCTTGACAGCGACATACTTGCCTTCTACGGCCATCCGGTCGCCAAAAGAATGGGCATCCTGGGGCGCTACCCGAAAGACGAGCTGACCGAAAAACTTTCCGCACTTGCCGGGGAATACCGTGCCGAAAGCGGCGGGCGTAACATTGTCAGGGCTTTTTACATCATCTACGGTACTGTCCAGCCCGAAGGCAAGATCCTTACGATGAAGCAGATAAACGAAGCGCTGCTGGAGGAATGGATAAAGTATGCTGGCGAGCGGGGCATCCTAGTCTTCCTTGACCATCAGATAGGAAGGTACGATCCGGTGGAATCGCTGGCCTCGATGTTTCCGTACCTGAAATACCCTAACGTGCACCTCGCGCTCGACCCGGAGTGGCGCACGACGAAACCGATGTTGGAATTCGGCTGTGTTAGCGGGGACGAAATAAACCGCGCACAGCAGGCGATGCAGGATTATATGCTTGAAAACAACATTGCGGGCGACAGGATGCTAGTTATCCACCAGTTCAGGGAAGTGATGATCCGCAACCGCGCAGAGATAAGGGCCGACTTTGAGCGGGTGCGCCTCGTTCACTGCATGGACGGCGTCGGTACGCCGAAAGAAAAGCTGGACACCTACAAATTCAACGCGCTCGCAAAAAATATTCCCGTAAAGGCGTTCAAGCTGTTCTACGATTTCAAACTGCCGGGTGTACTTGTCGACAATCCGCTGCTCACGCCTAAAGAGGTGTACGCTCTGGACCCCCGGCCATCCGTGATCATGTACCAGTAAGAGGCCGCCGCGCCGCTATTCGCGGCAGTCCTCCAGTTCTTCCAGCCGTCGTCCGTCCAGCGTAACATCCAAGTTTTTTTCCTGGGTGGGTATCACAAGCCCTTTGGGGCCGTTTTTGGCGCGGCGCAGGTACTTTACCTGCGTGTAGAACAGAGCGCCCCGGCCCGCGTTCCGGCCTTTCGAGTAGAACAGCGCGAGGTTCGCCGCGTCAAGGAGTACCGGCAGCGGCACAGTCTTTTCCGGACGCTGCTTTATGAACACGTAGGAGCCGGCGAAGTCGCGTACATGCAGCCACAGATCGTTGCCTTTTACATGACGGCGGAGCAGTTCGTCGTTTTCCCTCGCGTCCCGCCCCACGATGATCAGCCATTCCCCGCGCCTGAACGCGAGGCCGGGCCGTTTGCGCCCGCCGCTTTTGGCCGCCGCCTTCCCGCCGTCCCCGCCGGTCAGCAGTTTTTGGAGGCGCAACGGGTTTGTTTCGTTCAACAGTTCCGCCAGGAGTTCTTTTTGGCGGGCGATCTTTGCCTCGGTACCTGCGATTTCGGCGCGAACCTCGTCAAGCCCGCTCTTTGCCTTGCGGTACCGCCCGTAGTAAAAGGCGGCGTTTTCCGCCGCGCTTTTTTGCGGGTCGGCCTTGATCCGTATCAGGCCGCCTGAATAGAAGTCTTCGGCCTCGATCCAGCCTTCCGTCTGGCCGCCATCCTCCTTCCCATACGGACACGCCCCTATGTTGGCCATGATTATGTCGCCGTACTCTTTAAGGCGCCCCGCGTCCGAATAGGCCGCCTCCTTCTCGCGGAGCCGCGCAAGCGCCGCCTCCAACCGGCCAACGCTGCCTTCCGTCCGTTGCCGCGCCAGCGCCCGCAGCGCCTCAAGCGACAGGGACGCACCCTCTTCCGCATACCACCTGTCGATCTTTTCGTTGAAGCTTCCCTCCCCTTCCAGTTCGCGGACGCTGTAACGGTCACACCGTCCCTTTTCGGTTTTCACGGCCTCTTCCGGCCTGTAGTAGCCGCCGCAGGTCTCGCCCCGTTTGGGGAGGCGGCGCATCGCGTCAATGATTTTGCCGTCGCTCTCGCAGAGCAGCACGTTTGCCGCGTTGGACCAGAGGCGGAAGTACAGGAGGTAGCGATGCTCGCCGCGCCGTATCGCGCAGCGCACGATACGGTCACTTCCAAGCTGCACCGCCTCCTCGATCCGGCCGTTCATTATGCGGGACTTTAAAAGTTCTCCGAATCGCAGGGGTTTGCCGCTTTTCGGCGTAGCGCAAAAGGTTTCGTGCAGACGGCAGACCGAGCCCTGTATCACCGCGAGGAGGGTTTTCTCGCCGCTCTTGCCATAAACCTTGAACGACAGCACGTCAAAACTGTTTTGGTTAACCTTCTGAATCTGGCTTCCTGCCAGATCGAGTTCGGACAGGACGAGGTCTATCTCTTTCCAGTTTAACGACACCGTGAAGCCTCCTATCCGGACGGAAAGCGCGGCGCGGTTTTACGCCCGGCCCCTATTCAAACGGGTATTTTCTGCCGAAAAAATGCCGGTACTGCAGCCTGGCCTGCCGCAGCAGCATATCCGCGCCGTTCAGTACACGGCAGCCCGCACCCGCGGCGCGGTTTAGCAGCGCGGTACGTTCCGGCTTGTAAATTATGTCCATCACCACTTCTTTGCCGGTAAACTGATAGCCGAACAGCGGATCGTCTTTGACATTCGGCTCCATGCCTACCGACGTCGTCTGGATGATTATGTCCGAAAATTTTTTTATACGCTTTAGACTCTCCGGGCCGAGGCCTCCGTACTCAAAGTCGTATATCCCCGCAAGCTGTGCCGCGCGTGACTCGCTTCTGTTTAGAATCAGCGCCTTTCCCTTCAGCCGGTGAATCTCGGACGTCACGGCACGCGCCGCCCCTCCCGACCCGACTATGGTTACCCGTTTTCCCTTAAAATCCCCGCACCCGGTAAAGTCCAACAGCGAGCCGGAAAAACCTTCCGCGTCGGTGTTATAACCGCTCCAGCCGTTCCCGGTACGTACTATCGTGTTGCAGGCGCCGACAGACTGAACCTGCTCCGACATAAAGGCCAGGTGCGGCAGCACCGCCTCTTTATGCGGCACTGTAACGGAAGCGCCGAGCAGCCCTATCTCCCCGGCAAGAGTAAAAAACTTCGACGCGCTCTGTGAAGGAAACGGAATGTATACGGCATCCGTCTTCTCGCGTCCGAAAACCGCGTTAAAGAAGGGCGGGCTGGACGTAGCCTTTAGCGGATAACCGAGAATGCCGTAGATACTCGCATCTTTCGTGATCGAGCGGAAGCGGTACAGTTCCACGAGTTCGACGGGATCGGGCTGTCCGGGAGCGGCAGGAGGCAGTCCTCTTTCACCCTTAACCGAGGTATAGCAGATATGGGAACCCAGTTTTTTCGCCAGAATACGGGAACAGACGGCGTTTTCCCCGACGCACAGCAGGATTTTTTCCATGCCGTCCAGTTCCCGCGCTACTTTGAACAGTTCGGTAACATCATCAAGGTCGTCCGCCTTTATAGCGGCCTTGGCGATTTCGTCCCCGACACGGTACATCGCGCGAATCCTGTCGGCAAGTTTGTCCCGGCATTCCCCGGAACTGTGAAACGAGCGGATTATCCTCGTACCGAAGGCGCGGGCGGCCTCCTCCAGGCTGGATAGTTCCAAATCTTCCTCCAGGTCGACGTAGGCAAAGTTGCGCCGCACGTCAACCTCGGCGAAAGCCAGAGCCCTGGACAGCAGAGCTATACGGGAACTTTCCCCCATTTCAAAATTGCCGCCGTCGCTGCGGCGGCGTATCGTCAGGATCACGGGGAGACCCGCAAGCTCGGGAAAACGCCGTATCGAAAAGCGCTCCTCGTGCAAAAGGCAGTCAACCCGGAGTTCCGCTATATCAATGCAGGAACGGTACTTGTCGAGAATCTCCAGATCCCGCCCTATCGTTTCTCCCGTCAAACATAGGCATATCTTTGTCATTCAATAATCCATCCTGTAAAGGTATATCGCGCTCACCCTGCCGTTTTCGATGTTGAAACGCCATTCTATCGGCCAGCTCGTATCGCGCAGCCTCCCCAAAATGTATTTTTCGTTATCCTGCGCCGTCTCGCCCAGCACCAAAAACACCGCCGCGCGCGGGTCACCCTTGCTTATACCGTGCCCCGCGTCAAGGCTAAGCTGCCAAACCCTGTCCTTGTATATGTAAAAATCGACGCCGGAATACTGAAAAACAACATCGTCCTGCCACGGCTCGATACCGCGCGAAGCGTAAACGGCGAGAGGCGGGCCGAAGTTTTCGATAAGCTCGGAAACGTCCATCCCGATAAGTCTTACTGCGTCAAACTCGGCGGCGGAACGAGGCTCCTTAAACGCCTCCTCCTTGAAACCCGCTACGGCATCCCCGCCCTCCGCGCCGAAAGCCCCGGTGGCAACGATACAAAAAAACAGTAGAACGCCCCGGAGGAGTCCGCGCCATAGACTTTTAACCCGGAGGCCAATCAAGCCTGCGCCCGCCCAAAACATGGATATGCAGGTGGTCAACCGTCTGCCCTCCGTCACCCTTGCAGTTGATGACAAAACGCGCCCCGCCTTCCCCGCAGCCAAGCTCCTGTGCAAGCTCTTCCGCCTTCAGCAGCAGCTTCCCCAGAATAAGGCCGTCCTCCGCGCCGCACTCCATAAGGTTTCGTATGTGCCGTTTCGGAATCACAAGGAAATGCACCGGCGCCCTGGGCTCGATGTCATGGAAGGCAAGCATCAGGTCATCCTCGAAAATCTTTTTTGAAGGTATCCTACCCTCCACAATCCCGCAAAAAATGCAATCACCCATCCCCACAGCATAGCATCATACGCCCCTTTCCGCTAGCCTTCACGCGGCGTGTCGAAGGCGAAAGAGTCGCCGCTGCCGGGCATTCGCAAGTGCGATCTGCCCGTGCGGAGCGGCGGTGAGCTTCATTTTCGTTCTACTTTAAACATCATTGATTCTGTTTCAGGTCCTCGTAAAAATTGGCGAGGCTTAAGCTTACATACGGAACAAGCCACAAAAAGCCGATGCCCAGGGAAAGGCAGCACAGTAAGGCCCAGCCGATAAAGCTCATATAGAGACCGAAAAGCTTCCCTTTATAGCCGTTCATCATTTTTCTGCTCTGAGTTATCGCTTCTAGGGCCCCGATTTCGGGATTGTCCTTCAGTATGTAGAATGCCATGGAGTAGCTGAAACATTTGATTATTCCGGGAATTATGAGCAGGCAAGTCCACAAAATCAAAAAAATACATTCCAACAGCCAAAGCAAAAAACTTGAACCGAACTGCTTGAAGCCGTCAAACAAATTTTCAAGCTTGGCCTTTTCACTGCGGGCTATTTTCAGATAGTAAGCCATGAAGCCAAGCGTAAAGGGGCCGCTTAGAATCAAGGGCCCAATCAGTAAAAGCCCGGACAAAGAAATGATAATGCCGTAAACCAACAGCATTCCAACGGCGGGAAGCCAGATGCCGCGCAACTGCGTTCTGGCAGCCGCCCGCAATTCAGAATTTTCTTTCATTGTTTTCTTCCTTATTTTTTCCTTAATATGTTTATGTTACTGCTTACTGGAGAACAGATCGACAGTCCCTGCGTTTAAGTATGCCGATTTTTATGCCTCTGCCGATTTTTCGGCCAGCAAGCTGACGCCTGCGGGCCGTTAAAAAACGCCTTCCCAAGTCCCGGTGGGAAGGCGCAGTTTAAACTGGTTGCCGCCGGACGTTTACCGCTTTTCTTCTTGCCAGCGGGGCGGTCACGGCGGCTGTTTAAGTTTTAGAACAAGCCGGCAATCTTGCCTGTATTGTCGACATCGATCTTTTCGGCGGACGGTACGGGCGGCAGGCCGGGCATCGTCATGATTTCACCGGTAAGAGCCACAATGAAGCCCGCGCCGGCGGAAATTTTGATGTTGCGAACGGTCAGCGTCCAGCCTTTCGGTGCGCCGCGCAGGGCCTGGTCATCGGAGAAGCTGTACTGCGTTTTGGCCATACATATAGGCACCTTGTCCATGCCAAGTTTTTCGAGCTGATCGATCTGTTTCTGCGCGTTTGGCAGGATGTTTACGTTTTCGGCATGGTAGATCTTTTTGGCGATAGCTTCGATTTTGTCTTTGATCGAGGCTTTTTCGTCGTAGCTGTACGTGAACTTGTTCGGCTGTTCCGCCAAACGGACGACTTCCTCGGCCAGCTTTTTGCCGCCTTCGCCGCCCTTGGCCCATACTTCGGAAAGTACGACATTGGCGCCTTTTTCCTTGGCCATCTTTTCAACAAGCTCAAGTTCCGCTTTTGTGTCGGTCGGGAAAGCGTTGATAGCTACAACCGCCGGCAGGTTGAACACGGTGGTAACGTTTTCGATGTGCTGGAGCAGGTTCGGCAGTCCTTTCTTGAGCGCGTCAAGGTTTTCTTTGCCAAGATCGGCCTTCGCGACACCGCCGTGGTGCTTAAGCGCGCGCACGGTCGCAACGATAACGACCGCGTTGGGTTTTAGCCCCGCGAAACGGCATTTGATGTCGAGGAATTTCTCGGCGCCAAGGTCGGCGCCGAAACCGCCTTCGGTAACGACATATTCACCGAGCTTGAGCGCAAGCCTTGTCGCCATGATTGAGTTACAGCCGTGCGCGATGTTGGCGAAGGGGCCGCCGTGGATGAAGGCCGGCGTACCTTCCAGCGTCTGCACGAGGTTCGGTTTGAGCGCGTCTTTCAACAGGGATGCCATCGCGCCCTGCGCGTTGATCTGTGACGCCGTTACCGGTTTTTCGCTGCCGTCGGACTGCTTGCCGTAAGTGTAGCCTACGATGATGCGGCCAAGGCGCGCCTTGAGGTCGTCGATGTCTTTTGAAAGACATAGTATCGCCATAACTTCGGACGCGACGGTGATGTCAAACCAGTCTTCGCGTGACGAGCCGTTGGCCTTGCCTCCGAGCCCGTCAACGATGAAGCGTAGCTGCCTGTCGTTCATGTCAACACATCGGTGCCAGATGATCTTGCGCGGGTCGATGTTGAGTTTGTTGCCCTGATAGATGTGGTTATCCACCATGGCAGCGAGCAGGTTGTTTGCCGCGCCGACCGCGTGGAAGTCGCCGGTGAAGTGCAGGTTGATGTCCTCCATCGGGATCACCTGCGCCCAGCCGCCGCCCGCCGCGCCGCCCTTTACGCCGAAAACCGGCCCGAGGGACGGCTCGCGTAGCGCCACGACAACTTTCTTGCCAATCTTTGCCAGGCCGTCGGAAACGCCGACAGTCGTTGTCGTCTTGCCTTCGCCCGCCGGTGTGGGGGTGATGGCCGTGACGAGGATCAGCTTGCCGTCCGGTTTGTTCTTCAACTCGTTGTTGAGGTAGTTGTAGTCGATCTTCGCCTTGTAGCGGCCGTAATGCTCAACGTATTTTTCCGGAATGTCAAGTTTCTTTGCTATCTCCGAAATATCGTAAGCGTGCTCAGGGTATACCGCCTGTGCGATTTCGATATCGGAACCGATAAATTTTTTAACTGCGTCTGAACCTTTTGCCATAGTGTTTCTCCTTAAAACAAAAGCGGGGTTTTAGGGGCAAGATAACTCCAAAGACCCTTGGCCTTTAGAACGGCGGAAGCGGATTACATCGTAAGCAACGCTTCCGCCGGCCCCACGGAGAGAGGTACGGCGCAGCAACGTGCGCCGCAGGGGGAGATTCCCCGCCCCCCTCACCGTAAACAATGCTTAGCCGATCCTTCTGCGGATGCCTGAATCGAGGACGATCTTGCCGACATCTGCAGCCCTGTTGAGCGCGTACAGGTGTATGCCCTGAAGGTCGGTATTCATGTAGCGCCACAGCGATTTGACGGTGTACTCCATACCGGCTTTTTTGAAGTCGGCGGCGTACTCTTTGACAACGTTTTCGGCGGCGCCGCGGGGCGGCGTGTACCTGCCTATGATCGCGGCGAGTTCTTTAGGTATCGAGCAGCCGTTGGACACGGTCATGTTGATGATCGGGTCGCGGGCGAGCGCCGGCATAAGGCCCATTATGAACGGGATCGTGATACCCGCCCTGCGGCATTTGGCTACCCAGCGCTCGTACTCGTCGATGTCATGGCATAGCTGGCACATAATGAATTCCGCGCCCGCGTCCTGCTTTGCGCGGATGAAAGCGATGTCCGATTCGGGGCTGACAGCCAGAATGTGGACTTCCGGGTCGCCCGCCGCGGCGACCGCGTACTTGTTTCCAAAATTCGCCTTGATAAACTCGATGAGCTGGTTCGCGTTATCGAACGCGCCGCCCGTGGTTGTGGCGAATTTGCCGGTTGCCAGGTCTTTCGGGAAGTCCCCGCGCATCGCCAGCACATTTTCGAGCCCGATATCGAGATACTCTTTAAGCTCTTTCAGTATCCTTTCTTTTGAGGTACCGATACAGGTAAAATGCGTCATACAGGTAACCTTTTTGTCGGTTATGTACTTGCAGATTTCCTGGCTCTTGCCTACATTCGTTCCACCTGCCCCGTAGGTGCAGCTTATGAAGTCAGGGCTGAACTTGAACAGTTCGTCAAGCTCTTTCTGTAGCTTGGGAACTCCGTCGTCTTCTTTTGGGGGGAATACCTCAAAAGAAAAGGACATCCTTTTCTTAAGGATTTCGGGAATTTTCATCTCTAATTGCCTCCGTTTGCATTTTTTGCTTTTCCTAATATACTTAGGCTTTATACATTATAGGTGATGAATTATCAGGTTGTCAACAAAAAAGTGCGCCGCGCCTCAATAATAATGCATACATTAATATTGTATGGGAGGTAAAATGAACGATAAACGTATAGCTGAGTTGGAGAGCCTCGTAAGCGGCTACCAGGCATCTTACTACAACGGTGAGGCCGAGATACCGGATACGGAATTCGATGCGCTATGGGACGAATTGAAGCGTCTTGCGCCGGACAGCCCCGTTATAACACGTATTGGGGCCGACGGTACGGACGGTTTCGCAAAGGAGCGGCATCTGATACCGATGGGCAGTCAGGAAAAGGCGGCCAATGCGGACGAATTCCGCGAATGGGCGGTGAAGCTCGATCTGCCGCTATTTATAGTGCAGTACAAGCTGGACGGGGCAAGCCTTGAGTTACAGTACAGGAACGGACGGCTTGTACGGGCGCTGACCCGGGGTGACGGCGTGATCGGGGACGACATAAGCGCGAATGCCCGCAAGATGAAGGGCGTCGCGGACGATTTGAAGACGGACTGGAGCGGCGGGGTACGGGGCGAAGTTCTGATGTCCCGCGAAGTCTGGCGAACGAAGTACCCGGACAAGGCAAACTGCCGCAACGCGGCTAACGGTCTGATGCGCAAGAAAGACGGGCAGGGCTGCGAGGACCTTATGCTGATCGTCTACGACGCTTCCGCAAGCGGCGACGACGCCTACTTTGCCGCCGAAACCGAAAAGATAGCGTGGCTCCGCGAGAAAGGTTTTACCGTAAGCGAGACCAGGGAATTTTCCTGCACGGAAGATGTGATCCGCTACAGGAGCGAGGTAGCGGAAAGGAGGATGAGTCTGCCGTTCGACATAGACGGGCTCGTAGTAAAAGACAACAGGACGGACATGGACGACCTGCGCCGCGCCCGCCCGGAGCGTCAAATCGCGTTCAAGTTCGAGCTTGAGCAGGCGATCAGCATACTCCGCGAGGTGGAGTGGAGCGAATCGGGAGCAACGTACACGCCCATCGGTATAATCGATCCGGTCCGCCTTGCCGGCACAACGGTAAAACGGGCCAACCTTTGCAACCCGGTCATGATACGCGACATGAAACTCCGGCTTGGTTCCGCCGTGATAGTCGTGAAGCGGGGCGAAATCATACCGAAGATCGAGGGCAGGGCGGACTATCCCGACGGCGCGGCGGACGAGCCGGAAAACAATCCCGATACGCCGCTGTTCCACCGGGACGACGGCCGGCTTTCGCCGATAGAGGTTCCCTCGGTTTGCGGGACCTGCGGCTCGGCGCTGGTTAACGCGGGCTCCAGGCTGTACTGCCCGAACCCTGCCTGCCCGAAAAGGCTTTTGCACCGGATCGCGAAGTGGGTGGACGTGCTGGACATACGCGAGGCGGGCAAAAAGACGCTGACACAGTTGTTCAACAAGGGGCGCATACGGCAGGTGTCCGACCTTTACACGCTGGAGGCGGCGGAACTGGCCTCTTTTGAACGGATGGGCGATATTTCCGCGGCGAAGCTTGTACACAACATCCGTATGCCGCGTATATTGTCACTTGCGGACTTCATAGCGGGCTTCGATATTGAGGGCATCGGCAGCCTGACCATGGAACATATTACGCAGGCGGGCTACAACAGCCTTGAAAAACTCCGGGCGGCGAGCATGGAGGAACTTTCCGGCGTTTTCCGCGCCGGCGAAATCACCGCCCGCGCCTTAGTGGAGGGGCTGAAAGAGACGGCCGACGATATGGATGCCGTACTAAAGACCGGTTTTGTCAAACTGACAAGAGTCTTACAGCTCCCGCTGGCCGGCAAATCCTTCTGCTTCACGGGCGAGTTAAAAACGATGAAGCGCGGCACCGCGGAAACAAGGGTGAAGGAATTGGGCGCTACGGTAAAGCCGGCGGTAACGCGGGAGCTTTCGTACCTTGTAACAAATACTCCCGAAAGCGGCTCGGCAAAGAACAGAAACGCGGTAAAATTCGGAGTAAAAATCATAAACGAGGATCAGTTCCTTGAAATCATAAACAGGTAATGAACGGGTTGATTTGGCGTGTCCTTGCCATAGGGTTTTGAGGAGTCAGGCCCAACGTGAAATCTTGTGCCGGGCATCTCTGTTTCGCTACCTGACGACCATTACCTTGCGGATTTCATCTATGTCGGGGGCGACGATGCGGATGAAGTACATTCCGCGGGCTACTACGTTGCCGCCACGGTTCTTGCCGTCCCAAACGGCGTCGTACTCGCCAGCCTCGCGGCTGCCGCGGTAAAGGCTCTGGACAAGGTTGCCGTCGAGCGTGAAGACCTGTATCGTGACCTGCCCGCCTCGCGTAAGGATGTAGTGTAGTACCGTCTTTTCGCCCTTGGCCGGGTTTATCACGTTGCTCAGGATTGTCGCGCCGGAACGTTGGTACACGATATCCCGCGTGTTTACCCTGAAGCTGTCGAAGTTGGCCGGGTTGTACCAGTTGCCGATCAGGGCGTTGTCCTTGAAACGGACGCCGTACAGCGGCCCGAGATCCGGGCTGTGTTTCGGTTTCGGTATAGAGAACAGGAAGTCGAGCATCCCCCCCTCCTTTATGCCGGCGCGTTTGATAGAGAAGAAGTAGCTGCGTCCGCTGATCTGCGAGGGGCCTGTCCCCAAGTCCCTTAGCGGCACGGCTTTGCCGGGCTGTATAATATTGAGGTAAGCGGGCTTCGCGTTGCCCGGGGCGGGCAGCCACAGGCCTTCTATATCGCTGTTTATAATGAACCTTAGTTCCGGCGGCGGGCTGATCTCCCCGACGGATTCCTTCGTGACGCCTTCTACCGTGATGTCCGTGTTGCGGATCCTTTCGCTGCCGTCGTAAAGCCGGGCCACGCCCTGCCTGACATCCTGTGAGCCCGCCGTGTCGCGCGCGTACAGCGGCCACAGGGACACGTTTTCGGCGGCGGCGTTTTCGGGGCGAACCATTATCAGCAGGTCGGAGGCGCGATGCTTCGCGGCGTCCGATTCGGCCCTCGTGCCCATTGTCCCCATCATGAAGAAATTCGGCTGGGAGACGCTGCCGCTCGTCGCGGTTTCCAACACGTCCGGGAAGGCGCCGCTGAGCGAAGACGTAAAGCTGCCGCCAACATGGTAATCCATCGGGTATGCGGGGGCGGGCGCGGGCAATTCATAAGGGACAGGCGGCTTGTCACGGACATCTTTGAACAGTGTTCCGGAGCACACGATACCGTTGATAAGGTCGTCCGCCTGGAGGTTTTTATCCAGTGTGAGCAGGTATGTTGAGGCGTAATCCAAAATACCGCCGTAAGCGGCGCCGGTATTTATCGATACAAGGTCCTGCGGGGCCACAGAGTTGATCATGTAATTTTCGTCCGGCTTGTCAAAAGGCTTGCCGCTAAGGGCCGACATACTGCCTGCTTCCACCGGCTCGGAGAAACGGAGGTATATCTGGTTTTTCCCGGTGATCGCGAGCGTGTAGTAGACGCGGGGCGGGGCGGTATCGATAATCAGACTTTTTTGGTTAGAGAATGAAATTGGTACCCACTGGCCGGGGTCGGAAGGATCCTGCGTCAAAAGCCCTTCCCTGTTTGTAAAAGCCCAATCTTCCGGTATCACTCCGGTATCGGGCTCGCCCTTTTCCTTCAGATAGATGTAAAACATCTTGTCATTCGGGGCCGCGACTATATGGTAGCCCCAGTTAGTCCCCGTCCTGTCATGGTCAACCTGATACCCGGACAATTGAAAAGAAGAATCGAGGCGTTTCCACGGTTCGGGATACTGGCCGGTGTTCCAGCGCAGTTCTCCCGGCGACTGTAAACGGAGCCTGTCCAGTCTCCCGTTGCCGTCGGAATCCTCGGTAAAGACGTAGAGGAACATCCCGGCGGGCAGCCAGTTCACGGACCAGTTCGGGCTTTTCCATTCGGCTGAGACAACGGACGCGTTTATCGGGATCACGTTGTACGCGAAACTGTTATAAACATCAACCTCGCTTGCGTAAACCTTGCCGTGGTTCATGATGACCCAGAAAAAGTCTTTCGCCGGACCTACAACTTTCGCCCAATCCGGCAGGGTAGTGAGGGCGGGGGTGTATCCGCTTTGGCTGCCTGTTAAGGGCTTAATCGTAATACGGTTGGACATTGTGCCGCCTGTCAGTGTCACTGTCCCGCCGGGCAGTACGGTATGTATGTCGGGGTAGTTCGAGAACAGTATCGCTCCGCCCGGTACTTGATTCTCCAGCCCGTGCCAAAAAGTGTTGCCGCTTACCACCGTATCATGGCCCGTAAACGTGACTGTATAGCTTCCGGGAAAGAAGCGCTGCTCGTCGCGTTGGCGGTCGGCAAGGCCGGGCGGCTGGTTGGGCCGGGCGCTAGCCCAGTTCGGTATCAGCCAGGAGCCGCCCAGCGTAAGGTCGCTGGCCGCCTCGACATAGGCGGCGCTGTCAGGCGGCCCGTAGGTTCCCGTCATCACAAAATTCTGGAAGGCGCCGCCGGGGTGGATGCTGATGGTCGAATGGCTGTTTGTGCCGCCGCCAGTCATCACGATAGAGAGGCTTGATATGTTGCCGCCCCCTATCATCACGTCGCCGTTTGAGATCAGGCTCCCGGCAACGCTGCTCGCGGTAAGCGTGCCGTGGAAGCCGGATTGCCCGCCTCCGCCCGCGTTCCAGTAGCGCCCCGCCAGATCGAAAAGGCCGCTGTTAAGCGTTACGGTCCGGCCCGGCCCCTGATTTACCGGGGCGGCAAGCGTTAAGCGCGGGTTTATCTCGACATTCGTGTTAAACGCCAGCGTCCCGACACCGCCGTGACCGAACAGGCTGGCGCTGCCGCCGGCCTGGTTTTTGGTGTCGGAGAGTATCAGCGCGCCTGCCGCTATGCTGCCCACGATGATCGAGCCCGCGCCGTTCAGCGTAAGTGTGTTTGAGCCGCCTGAAACCGCCCCCTGTAAGCTTATCGAGCCGCCGTCACCGATGTTCAAAGTTCCGCTGCCGTTCAGCGTTATAAGGCTGCCCGCATGAGTTATGCTCGCGCTGCCTGAGTCTACCAGCACCGTCCCCCCGACCGTGGCCGGGTTTAGCGTCCATGTGCCGCCGCTGCTTGTTATGCTTACGTCCCCGCGAATCACGGGGATTGCGCCGCCATCCCGCTTCGTGTAGATGTTTCCGCTTGTTACATCTTTTCCGGACAGGCTTACGCTGCCGACACGGTCCGTAGCAAGAGAACGGAAAGTACTCACGCTGCCTATCGCGCCGTCCACCGCGACGCTTCCGAAAGACGCGCTCGTTCCGCTCTGCGCCGTAAGCGTCCATGCCGCACCGGGCTTCCAAAAATAGTTTGCGTAAATGCTTTTTGTGCTAATCTTCCCGCCCGCCGTTTCTGTCAGCTTAAAGCTATAGAAGATAATTATGTCGTTACCAAAGATGATGCTGCCGGCGGAGTTTGTCGTTATCTCTATCGCGTCCGGTTCGCCGCTTGAACTTGATCCGCCCGAAAGACTGCCGATTCGGACATAGGCGCCGGGGTACGCGGCGGCATTCTGATGGAAGCCGCCGTCCGCGATAATATCGTCAACAAGGTCAAGGACGCCGCTATGATTAACGGTAAAGGTGCCGGAACTGAAAATCACGCCGCCGAAGGAAACCGTTCCCGCGTTTGCGATCGTGATGTCGCCAAGCGTCCCGGCCGAACCGGCAGCGCCGCCGGTCGAAACGTTGCCCGTACTGCCGGCGTCCATGTAGAGGCTGTGCCTGTTGCCGGAATCTATCCTGCCGCTAAATGTTATCCCGCCTGTACAGGCGATGCCCGCCGCGCCAGTTAGATAAACATCTTTTTGCGCCGCAAAAGCGCCGGCCCCAAGGTTGATCATCGCCGTGCCGATCTCTATCGTGCCCCCGGGCGCAAGTGTAAGCGGCTTAACGTTTGATGAATAAGAGCCGCTCACGATTATGTGGGCGGAGCCGTTTTGAAGCACGAGCGGGTACGGCACGCCATTGCCGCCAAAGAAGGCGGCGTTTCCCGTTGCCGACACGGTGATGGCGCCCGTATTCGCATCGCCGACTATGAAAGATGAGCCTGTAAAACCGTTCCAGCGGGACGAATAGAATATGTCTTTTTGGGGGGACGAAGTCTCGTCGTCGCCGTACTCGACGCTGGCCCCCTGTATTGTGTACGGGGCGAGGGTTACGGACCCGGCCCCGGAATTGGCGTTTATCACGCCGCCTGATCCCGTCAGCCTGTCCAGCCGCAGTGTCATATCGCTTCCGGGGGAGTCCATAAGCGCGCCGCCGGCGGCGTAGTTTATCTCCAGCGTACCGGCGCTTATGCTGCCTGACCTTATTAGGACCGTACCGCCGGCCGGGTTTTCCAGCCTGAGGCTTCCCAGGCTGCCCACTGTACCGCCAAAACTTATACTGCCCGCGCCGGAGTTGAGCGTGAGGCCGGACGCGCCGTTGCCTGTGATACTGCCGCTGAAAATGATGCCCTTGGCGGAGACATCAAGGGCAGGCACGCCAATTCCGGTGGAACCCGCGTTTGCCGTAAACAGGCCGTCGCCAAGGCGGATCAGGCTACCGTTGCTGGTAAACAGTAAGCTGCCCTGCCCCAACGTGCCGGCGTTCAGTGTGAGGGGCTTATTGGACTGGGAGCTTGAGCCGTAGCTGCCCAGAAATTCAATGTTATAACTGTGGCTGCCCGCCGTACCGGCGTTTAATGTAAGCGCGTACTTTGGGTTTGCCACGCCGCTAACGTATATAGTGCCGCTGCCGGTATCCCCGATTATGAAGCCGCCCGCCGTAAAACCGGCGAAATCCGACGAATAGTACACGCCGGTACTGACGGACGCGTTATCCGAATCCCCGAACTCTATTGTTTTACCGTCGGTGTAAGGCGACAGAGTCACTGTGGCGGTTCCCGCGTCCACGGAACTGCTTCCACGGTTCACCAGCCCGTCGGTCTTCAGGATTACCGCGTGGCCGCCGGACGCCACGCTTACGGAGCCGCCCGCCGCCCCCGATGAGCCAAGCTCTATCAAGAGCGCGTTTATCACCACGGGGCCGCTGTTGGCCACGCTTGAGCGTATACCCAGCGTGCCCAGCGTGCCGTACGCCGGAACGCCCGCCGTGCCGCCAAAGCTGACGCCCCCCGTCCCGGCGTCGATCACGAGCGAACTGCCGGGGGAGGCGCTTCCGTAAAT
>JAISLM010000132.1 GCA_031290855.1 Spirochaetaceae bacterium | reverse complement strand
CACGCAAGTCTTAATTTCTTTAAGTGAACAAATACAGAGAAAAATTGAGATAGACATAAGCGACAATCGAGCGGCATTAGCTCAGATAGCCAAATCTGACAGAGAACTGTTTGTTTTTTTAGTCCGCTATAGTGTCGGCGGAGACAAGTAGCTGATAGCGGACAGTGAGGCTATTCGGTCATCTTGGCTTCGCTCCCTGCGGGCTTGTAAACGCAAGGGTGCCAGGCACCAAATTTGTGTCATAACCCGGCATCCCTGCCGGATTATGACATCGGAGTTTTTGCAAAGCAAAAACTCCGGCTAAATATGTGGAAACAGCGCCATCCATGGCGCTAAGCCGGGCTACGCTGCATATAGGGCCGGGGTCAGACCCCGCAGCGGGAAACGGGCTGCCGGGCTCGCGTTTTTCCGCTTATACCCTCTTCCCTTATCTCCTGCGCCCGGATAAACGGCATAATCCGTCCGGCGGACCGTGGCAGCCGCCATTTCTTCCCCAAACCGAACCCGCCCAGTAGAAAGGACATTACTGTCGGCATAGACTTAGGGAAGCGGCGATTATCACCTGCAACGGCAAGGTGAAGACCAACGCTTACGGGGACAAGGGACCGTCAGATAAGACAACTTTTCTGAAAGGCTGAAGCGGCGGCGGGGTAGTCCTTCAGAGTTGTCCCCAGGAGAGGACTGTAGTTTTGCGCAACGAAACTACGTAAGCAAGGGTGTAACGCTTGCACAGGCTGGAGGTTTTCGGCGCTTTATGCGACACTGACCGCATGACTAAACTTAAACGCGGGGTAAAAACCGGGTTTTCGCTGTTATACTCGCTGCTGTTCGCGGTGTGCGGCATGGAACCGCCGCGTATATCGATGATAGAGCCGCGCTTCGCCGTTGCCGGCCAGAATCTGACGATCATGGGGGAAGCCTTCGGCGAGGGGCAGGGGGAATCTTTCGTTACGATAGGCGGCGTAAGGCCGACCATGTCGTCGTACCTTGAATGGAGCGACAACAAGATCGTGCTGCGTATCCCTGATTTTGGGGAATCGGGGTTCATATACGTCCACAGGCGTAACAGGAAGAGCAACCCGGTGCTGTTTTCCACGCTGGAATCGATGCCCCTCTTTACGAAAACGCAGCCGAGCTACGCTCCCGTGATAACGCAGGTGCGCCCCGCCTCCGCCGCGATAGGTGAGCTGGTCGTGATACAGGGCAGCGGTTTCGGCGGAAGGAGGGACGACGGGGCGGTGTCGTTCAGTTGGGCGGTCGAGCGGCAGCCCTACACCCCGGCGGAGGTTTCGGCGATACCGCTGATCGAGGTGCGCGGGAATACGGGCGCTTACGAGGCGTGGAACGAACACGAAATCAGCGTGCGGGTCTGTGACGGCGCGACGAGCGGCATAGTGCAGGTCTCCACGCCGCGTGAAAAAAGCAACGCCGTCGCCTTCGAGGTACGCGCAAAACCGGGCGTCAAAACGATAAAGGACAAGCGCACCTACTCGATCTCTTACTCGGTCGATGTGCGGGCGGAGAAGGCCGCGCCGCCTAACGGCATATACCTGTGGTGTCCGTTCCCCGCGTCCACCGCCTCCCAGTTGAATAAGGAGACGCTTTCGGGCAGTTCGAAGCCCTTCGTCGCCGACTACCGGGGCGCGTCCCTCTACCGGCTTAACGACCTGAAATCGGGGGACGGGAGGCGGATCTCCGTCTCGTACCTGGTCGACGTGTACGGCGTTGAAACGCGGGTGCGGCCCGAACTGGTCAAACCCTACGCCGACAGCCCGGTTTTCAAGACCTGGACGCTCCCGTCGGCCTTGGTGCCTTCAAACGACAGGGCGATAAGGGAGAAGGCGGCATCCTTTGCCGGAAGCGAGCGGAATCCCTACCTCAAGGCCTACTCTATCTACCGGAACTTTTTGAAAGAATTCGCGGTGGAGTCAGAAATAACGGGCTACCCCGTCCGGCAGGCCCTTTCCCAAAAGAAGGCTGACACTTATACGGCGGCGATGCTCTACTGCGCGTTGTGCCGGGCCGCCGGCATCCCGGCGGTTCCGGTGGCCGGCGTTCTCTGCGGACTGGCTGGCAGCGCGTCTCCCCACTACTGGGTGGAATTCTGGATAGACGAATTCGGCTGGGTGCCTGTCGATCCCGCCCTTGGGTCCGGGGCCCTGCCCGATTTCAAGGCGGACGCCCAGCCGGCCACGGCGCGGCTTCCGCCCGGCGAAAGCCCGGTCACGCGCGATGACCGGGAAACATTCTATTTCGGAAACCTCGACAACCGCCACCTGGCCTTCTCATTTGGAGAGACACAGCTTTCACAGATAGACGTCCGGGGTCATACGGTAAGCCGCGAGCCGTCATACGCACTGCAAAACATCTGGGAAGAGGCTTCCGGCGGCATAGAAGCCTACTCAAGCCACTGGAGCGACGTCAACGTCACCGGCGTCTACTCAAATTAGCCCGGCGGTTTTCCTCCATTGCGCCCTCGGTTTGAAAAGGGCGGCGGGCTACCGAGCCGGCGCATCATTCATTATTGATGAGGGGAGACTTCCCACTGTCAACAAGTTAAGGGATAGACGCCCTCCCAAAGCCGTGATAAAGCGGAATATTGGGAGGACATCACGGAAAAAATTGTCGTGTGTGGCGGTTCCGCGGCATCTTGGAAAAAGCCGAGTATGAAAACCGTTTGAAAAACGAAAAAAGGATTTCAGCCGGGAGGTAAAATGCTGATGCGGCTCATTCCCGGCAGGGTCAAGGAGAGTTCGCAAAACGCCCTGAACGGTTATTCCCCAAGATCAAAAACGCAGCCCACATGACCCGGCAGGTGTTCAGCCCGGCTCGGCAAAGAGTGAAGGCGGAACCATAGGTTCAGGGGGAAGCGGGGGACGCGGCATTTCCCGAACTGTATTATAAGGGACGGCCGGCAGGTACGAAATACAAGCTTGGGAAAGCTTCTTAATTAACGTTAAAAAAATGTACCGGTTTTTATTCGCGGCGGATATGCTCCCCCGCCTTATCCCTCCTTACCAGGTTAGGCAGGAAGTAAAACGTCAGGTACAAACCGCATAGCGGTTTGCCGTTGCGGGCTGTGCCGGTGAGGTTCATTCGGGCAAACACCCTCCCGAAGGTACGGCGCCAGGTATTCTGTAGGAGAGTTCAAGAAATTGTTTGAAAAAATCCGGCCTAGCCTTGCCAAACTCCTCCATGACGGTGAACTCATCCCGTCCAGCCGGTATGGTTGTCAGGGCTATAGCCGGCACGTCTGCCAGCTTTTGCGGTATGTGCCCCACTTTCGCTGAGTACCGGTTATCCCTCCAGACTCTCTTTTATCCTGCGGATTTCTTCCCCGGCGATCTCCATAATTTCCCTCCCGAAACCCATTCCATTACTGATATTCGTTTCAGCAAAAAGTAAATAACGCTGACCCTGGACACCTCACTGTGTACTCTGGCGGGGACGGCGAATATTCTGTATAATGGGTCTGTCCCAAAACTTCAGTTTTGGGAAGGCCTCTAATGTTAAAGAAAATAATTTCAAGGCGGATGGTATGGGCGATCCAAAAGGGTTTTTGAAGGTAAAGCGCAAGGTTTCCGGCTATAGGCCGGTGGAAGAGCGTATTAATGATTACAGCGAGGTTGAGGAGCAACTTTCGGACGAGGAGAGGCGGGCGCAGGCGAGCCGCTGTATGGACTGCGCCGTGCCGTTCTGCCATTGGGCCTGTCCGCTTTCCAACGTGATGCCGGAGTACCAGGATCGGATCTTTCGCGGGGACTGGGCGGGAGCCTGGGCCTTATTGCAGGAGACGCATCCTTTCCCTGAGTTTACCGGGCGCGTGTGTCCGGCGCTTTGCGAGGCGTCCTGTGTGCTGGGCGCCAACGACGAGCCGGTTACGATAAGGCAGAACGAGCTTGCCGTCATCGAGAAAGCCTTCGAATTGGGGCTTGTCGTACCGCGTCCGCCCGCAAAACGGAACGGGAAGCGCGTCGCCATCGTGGGCGGCGGGCCGGCGGGCCTTTCGGCGGCCTACTTTTTGAATAGGGCCGGCTTCCTTGTTACAGTTTACGAGGGCGACAGGGCGGCGGGCGGCTACCTGCGCTACGGAATCCCGAATTTCAAGATGGGAAAGGACTTCATCGACAGGCGGATTGCGGTGATGGCGGCGGAAGGCGTCGTCTTCAGGACGAACACCCGCGTCGGTTCCGGGCCATACGCTTTCGGGACTACCGGGCGCGGCGCGGAAATCATCGATGCGAGGAAGCTGGAGGCGGAGTACGACCTGTTGCTGCTGACCATAGGGGCGCGCGAGCCCCGCGACCTGGCCGCGCCGGGGAGGGAGCTTGGCGGCATCGTGCAGGCGCTGGACTTCCTTTCACTGCAAAACCGTACGCTGGCGACTGAGCAGGACGGCTTTGCCGATGTGAACGCCTTCCGCAGGAAGGTGCTCGTGATAGGCGGCGGCGACACGGGCTCCGACTGCGTGGGCACGGCGAACAGGCAGGGGGCGGAAAAGGTTACCCAGATAGAGGTGATGCCGAAACCGCCGGAGCACCGCAGTCCAGAACAGCCCTGGCCGCTGTGGCCCGCCGTGTTCAAAACCTCGAGTTCCCACCAGGAAGGCTGCGAGCGCCTGTGGTCGGTCAGCACGAAAGCGTTTACCGGCAGGGAAGGCAGGGTCGCCGCCGTCCGGGCCTGCAAGGTCCGGTCCACCGTGGAGAACGGGAGGGCGGTCTTCCGGGAGGATGCCGGGGCGGACTTCGAGATAGAGGCCGACCTCGTGCTTCTTGCGATGGGCTTCACCCACGTCGTGCAGGAAGGGATCGTAGCCGATCTCGCGCTCGCGACGGACGAGAAGGGCAACATCAAGACACGCGGCAGCTTCCACACGTCGAATCCCAAGGTTTGGGCTGCGGGCGACTCACGGAACGGCGCGAGCCTCGTAGTCCGCGCCCTTGCCGACGGCAAAGCCGCCGCAGAAGCGATAATAGAAACCTTTTGATAGAGAGCAATGGGGGGTGTAAGACGAGTGCCAGGTGAATAACACGGAACTTACCGATCTGCCGGGGTCTGACCCTCTATCGGCTTAAATCGTTACCCGGTAATGATTTAGAGCAATAAGCCGCCTTTGGTGTCAGACCCCGCAGCGGGAAACGGACTGCCGGGGCTTTTTTCCGCTTGTTCCCCTTCCTGCCGCCCTGTGCCCGGATAGGCGGCATAATCCGCCCGGAGAACCGCAGCCGCCGCCATTTCCTCCCCAAATCGAACCCGCCCAGGGGGTATGTCTGCCCTGAAATCTGAATTATTGGAGCCTTGCAAAACCGCGGAATTTAAGGCCGCTTTCCCAAAACTGATGTTTTGGGAAAGCCTCATTTGTCAAGTTTAGCGCAGAGCCGCAAGGAGGCTCATTTAAATGTTGGGCTTGCATGGCGGGTCAACGGACAGTGACCACGCGCATTCGCTACACACACAAATATGACAGGATGGAAAATTTAAGTTTCGCCTTATAATCCCACCAATTATCAATATGGCGATAACAAAATATTCTCGTCCATTTTCGCGGGATGCCCCCTCTCTCATAAAACTGTAAATAACGCATAATAACGCATAATAATGCGTATAAATGCCCTTTATATGCATAATTATAGGAAAAAAATTATTTGACGGATAATGCCCGACAGCTATATGATTTACCTGATAACGTGTCAGTTTAAGGAGTTTTTATGCAAAACGTGAAAATTATAATTTGGGGACTGGGCGCCATGGGCTCCGGTATTGCGGAGATGCTGCTGGAAAAGAAGGGCGTCGATATTGTTGGCGTTGCCGGAAGGCCGGGGAAGATCGGCAGGAGTATGTACGACTTTCTTAAGGTAAAAAGGGACGGCAGGCCGGACGTGCTAATCGGGTCGCCTGAAGATGTTATAAAAGAAAAATCGGCCGACGTGGTGATGCTGTGTACCGATTCGTTCACCGCGAAGGCTTTCGACAGGATAAAATTCATTCTTGAAAAGAAGATCAACTGCATTACCAGCGCGGAGGAAATGGCGTATCCCAAGGCCAGGGAGCCGGAGCTGGCAAAGAAGATCGACGGGATAGCCAAAGCCAACGGCGTGTCGGTTCTCGGTACGGGGATAAACCCCGGCCTTATCATGGACCTGCTCGTGATCCTGATGACGGGCTGTTGCAGGAGTGTTGACCATATAATCTCGCGGCGCGTGAACAGCCTTTCGCCGTTCGGCCCCGCCGTGATGGAGGAACAGGGGATAGGCATTACGCCGGAAGAGTTCCGTAACGGCGTCAAGACGGGCAAGCTGTCGGGGCATGTGGGTTTTGCCGAGTCCGTCGGGATGATTTCCGAGGCTCTCGGCTGGAAGTTGAGCGGCTTCGAGCAGTCGATGGAACCCATCATCACGGAGACGGACCGCAAGTCGCCCCACGGTTTCGCCAAGGCGGGAAACGTGGCGGGTTGCGCGATGAAGGGGGGCGGCTATGTAGGCGGCAAACTGACGATAGAGATGGACCACCCGCAGCAGATTGAACCGGAACAGGCCGGCGTCAAAACCGGCGATTACGTGATAATTCAGGGTGTGCCGAATATCAATATGATAAATTCGCCGGAGGTGCCCGGAGGCATAGGCACGATAGCGATGCTGTCGAATATGATTCCGCACGTTATCAACGCCCGTCCGGGCCTCCATACGATGCTCACCCTGCCCGTCCCGCACGCGATCATGGGCGATATGCGCGAGATGGTCTGCGAGGAAGCGAAAATCGTAAAGTAACGCGGGTTCGGCAAAGCGGAAAGTCCGCGAATTACGCGGATCGACGAATTGTGGAGGCTAATGTGGTTAAAAAAAATACATGGGTTCTTATACATAGAATTATTCTTGAGCCGGAAAAACGCGCGCCTCAGGTGCCGGAAGACACGAAACGCGCGCCGCTTGAGATGTGGGTAAAGGGCCGCCTACAGGCGGATGCCGAGCTTGGCGGGCCCGCGCGGGTTACAACGCGGACGGGACGGACGGAGGAGGGGACGCTGCTCGAAGCGAATCCCGCGTACCGGCATGGGTTCGGCGATTTTGTGCCTGAACTGCTTGACATCAGCGAGCAGGTCCGTCGCGCCGTATTTGAGGAGAAAGCGGAATGAAAGGCAACGATTACGCTTCCGTCATGGCCCGCAAGGGCGAGATCATGAAGAAGTCGGTCGGGATAGACTACAACAAGTTTGAAAGCGGCGGTATAGCCTTTGACTACAAGCGGATGATGAGCGAGACCGGCTATACGCTGAGCGAAATCCGCAGTATCCAGCGGAACGTTCACGTCGGCGATACGCCGGTGATAGAACTGCGGAATCTGACGGCGCTGGCCCGGAAGTGCGCCGCCAGACCGGGGCACGGGGCGCGTATCTTTATCAAGGACGAGGCGGCCAATCCTTCCGGCAGTTTTAAGGTAAGGCGGGCCGCAGTATCGGTATACCACGCGAAAAAGCTTGGTTTCAAAGGGGTAATTTCCGCTACAAGCGGAAATTACGGCGCGGCGGTCGCGTCCCAGGCGGCGATAGCGGGTCTAAAATGCATCGTCGTGCAGGAATGCTACGATTCCAAAGGGCTGGGCCAGCCGGAAATCATCGAAAAGGCGCGGAAATGCGAGGCGCTAGGCGCGGAAGTTGTGCAGTTATCCGTGGGGCCTGAATTGTTCTACAAATTCCTGCTGCTGTTGGAGGAAACGGGCTTCTTTAACGCCTCGCTTTACACGCCTTTCGGCATAGCCGGCATAGAAACGCTCGGCTTCGAGATAGCGGAACAGTTCAGGAATAAGTTTTCCCGCGATCCGTCCGTTGTGGTGTGCACCAACGCCGGGGGCGGAAACCTTACCGGCACCGCTCGCGGGCTGCACATGGCGGACTACCGGGGCGAGCTTGTAGGGGCAAGCGTGAATCTCGCCGGGCTGCACATGGCGTCCGACAGCCAGTTTAACAGGAAGTCGTTTACGACCGGGCATACCGGTTTTGGCGTACCGTTTGCCGCCTGGCCGGATCGTTCCGACGTGCCCCGTTCCGCCGCCCGCCCGCTCCGCTACATGGACCGCTATGTTACGGTGACGCAGGGCAGCGTGTTCTACATCACCGAAGCCTTGGCGAGCCTTGAGGGGCTGGAAAAGGGGCCTGCGGGCAACACCTCGCTTGCCGCCGCATTTGCCCTTTCTCAGGATATGCCTGAGGACCAGATCATACTTGTGCAGGAAACAGAGTACACGGGGGCGGGAAAACACGTTCAACCTCAGCTTTCTTTTGCCAAGTCCAACGGGATTGATGTGTTTTTTGGTGACCCGGCAGATGAAAAGCCCGGAGTAAACCTTATCCTGCCGTCCCACCCGTCTTTGATCAAGGCTACAGAACTCGATCTGAATCATATACGGGCGTCGCTTATCAAAACGGCGGTAAAAAATTACGGCAAAGCGCCAGGCGAGGCGGATATTGCGTTCCTGGCGGAGGAAACCCGCAGGGACACGGCGTTTGTAAAGAAGGTCGTTGCCGGGATTAACGGCGAAGACGGCTTGTCAGGAGGCAAAAATGCAAAGACAGGATGATTTTAACGAGCGGCGAAAAAAATTGGCCGGCATGAGTGACGAAGAATTGTACAAATATTATTGGGAACTTACTGAAAAAGTTGTGGAACCGCTGTTGGAGCTTGGACGGAGGAACACGTCGCCGTCCATCGAGCGTTCCGTGCTGTTACGCATGGGTTTTTCATCGCCGGATACCAAGGCTATAGTGTCGGGCTGCATAGACAGGGCTTTGATGGGCAAGGGCGCGGGACACGTCGTGTACAAGCTGGCCCGCGCCCGGAATATTTCCGTGAAAGAGGCGGGCGTGATGCTTGCGCGGGGCGAAGGCTGGGACGAGGCCGCCGCCCTTTTTAAACAGGCCGGAGGAAAATGATGGACACCGGGAAACTACAGCAGGACAAAAAGATAGATATAGAAGGTATACTGAAAGACTTGGACAAGTACCGGCCCAGGCGGCGTGGCTGGACCTGGCGCATGGCGGCGGCTTCCAAAACGCTGGGGCCTTTCAGCTACAGCGACTCAAGCGAGCCGTTACAGAAGTATGTGCCGCTGCCTTCAGCCAAGTATTTTGGGGACATAGACCCGCAGCCGATGCCGGTTATCACGACGGAGATAGCTTCCGGGCGTTTCGAAGACGACATACGCCGTATGCGGATGGCGGCCTGGCACGGCGCGGATCACATAATGGTGATTCGGACGGCGGGGCAGTCCCACATAGACGGCCTTATCGAGGGGACGCCCCAGGGCGTGGGCGGCGTTCCGATAACGCGCAAGCAGATTCGCGCCCAGCGGAAAGCGCTCGACATGATAGAGGACGAGGTTGGCCGCCCTATAAACTACCACTCCTACGTTTCAGGCGTTGCCGGGCCGGAGGTGGCGGTGCTGTTTGCCGAGGAAGGGATTAACGGCGCCCATCAGGATCCGCAGTACAACGTGCTGTACCGTAATATCAACATGGTGCGCTCGTTTGTCGACGCCTGCGAATCGAAAAAGATAATGGCGTGGGCCGACATGGCGCAGATTGACGGGGCCCATAACGCGAACGCTACTGCCCGCGAGGCATGGAAGGTTATGCCGGAACTTATCGTCCAGCATTCGATAAACAGCCTTTTTTCCGCCAGGGTCGGGATCAAGAATTCCAACATCTGCCTTTCTACCGTGCCGCCTACCGCGCCGCCCGCCCCCTGCGTGTCCATGGATCTGCCTTACGCGGTCGCGCTCCGCGATCTCTGCCGCGATTACCGGATGCGGGCGCAGATGAACACCAAGTACATGGAGGCGTCCGCCCGCGAGAACACGGTGACGCACGTCCTAAACATACTTGTTTCCAAACTTACCAGTTCCGACATTCAGTCAACGATAACGCCGGACGAAGGGCGCAACGTCCCCTGGCACATATACAACATGGAGGCCTGCGATACGGCCAAGCAGGTTTTTATGGGGCTGGACGGCCTTATGGACATGATCGAACTTAAAGACAAAGGCCCCTTGCGCGAGAAGGCGCGGGAGATAAAGGAACGCGCCTGCCTTTTTATGGAAGAAATTCTCCGGACAGGCGGTTACTTTAAGGCGGTTGAGGACGGCTTCTTTGTCGATTCGGGTTGTTACCCGGAACGAAACGGCGACGCGATAATACGCAAGGCGGACGCGGGGGTGGGCGCGGGCACGGTTTACCAGCGTGATGACGATTACATGGCGCCGGTCACCGCCCATTACGGCTACAACAACGTTGCCCAGTACGATCCGTCCGCAACGGACAACCCGTCAAAGCTGATAGGCGGCTCGACCTTTGAAAAGCCCGAAAAGATCGTCTACATAGACGAGCTTGATCCAAACGATAACGTCAATGTCAGGATGGAGGAAACCGCCAAGTACCGGAACACAAGTCTTTTGAAACCGGAGATGGAGTGGAGCGCGGACGGCATCGTGATGGTAAATATGTTCCTGCCCGCCGGCAGGCGTATAGCCGAGGCGGCGGCGCTGGAGTTTGCGGCAAAGATGAACCTGGAGGACGCGGAGATCATCAACATCGAGGTCATGCAGGAGGCCGAGGGCGTCCGCATAGAACTTAAAGGCAGGCTGCCCTTCGATGTTGATACCGGCAAACTTGTTATTCCGCCGCTGCCGGAGGTTTTGTCCGATGACGAGATCCGCGCCGACGTAAAAACCCACCCTCTCAAGGTGGTCTGCGGTACGGTGGGAGAGGACGAACACTCCGTCGGCTTACGCGAGATTATCGATATAAAACACGGCGGTATAGAACGTTTCGGCATCGAGGTTAACCACCTTGGAACATCCGTCCCGGTAGAAAAGCTGGTGGACGCGGCGATAGAGACGGACGCCGGGGCGATACTTGCCTCGACAATCATCAGCCACGACGACATCCACTACAAGAACATGAAGCGGATACACGAACTGGCGGTGGAAAAAGGCGTTCGGGACAAGCTTATAATCGTGGCCGGAGGCACGCAGGTCGCGCCGAAGCTAGCTGTCGAGGCGGGCATGGACGCGGGTTTCGGCAGGGGTACGCACGGTATTGACGTTGCGACATTTTTGATAAAAAAACGGCGCGAAAAAAGGAAAAAATGATGCGGGTAGACGTTCTTGTAGCCGAGATAGGCTCCACGACCACGCTTGTAAACGCTTTTCAGGATGTTTCAGGTGACGCGGTATTCTGGGGTCAGGGTCAGGCGCCCACATCAGTGCTACAAGGTGATGTCCGCATAGGATTACAGGGCGCGATAGACGCCCTTTGCCGGGCAAAGGGCGTCCCGTCAATCGAGTACCGCGAGATGCTTGCGACTTCAAGCGCGGCGGGCGGCCTCAAGATGACGGTTCACGGCCTCGTTTACGACATGACGGCTCGCGCCGCCAAAGAAGCCGCCCTCGGCGCGGGCGCGATCATACATCAGATAACGGCGGGGACGTTGCGACGCGCCGATCTGGAACGGATCAAGGAGATCAAGCCGAATCTGATAATGCTGGCAGGCGGCGTTGAACACGGCGAGCGCGAAACGGCGCTTGAAAACGCCGAAAAAATCCTTTCTATGGGCCTCAATGTCCCCGTGATATACGCGGGAAATTCGGACAACCACGCGGAGATCGAGCTTATTTTCAAGAAAAGCGCGGCACCGCTATACATCGTAGAAAACGTGTACCCAAAGATAGACGATTTGAATGTGGAACCGGCGCGGGCCGTTATTCAGGCGGCTTTCGAGGAGCATATAGTCCACGCGCCCGGCATGGAAAAGGTGCGCGACATGGTGGGCGGCCCAATCGTCCCGACGCCCGGCGCGGTGATGGAGTGCGCAAAACTTCTTTACAAGGAAATAGGCGACCTTGCCGTGCTGGACGTGGGAGGGGCGACCACCGACCTTCATTCCGTTACGGCGGGCGCGGAGGAAATCTCCCGCATTTCCACCGCGCCAGAACCGCTCGCCAAACGCACTGTGGAGGGCGATCTCGGCGTCTACGTGAATATGAAAAACGTCGCCGCGCTTGTCGGCCCGGAAAAGCTACAGGCGGAACTCGGTTTCCCTCTTGAGGAGGTTACGACCAACTACAAACCCGTCCCCGAAACGGCAAACGAGATAAAGTACGTGGAAAGGCTGACGCTGGAGGCCGTATTGCAGGCTGTGGAACGGCACGCCGGGCGTATACGCTACCTGTACGGGCCGACGGGCCGCGTTACAATCGCGGAAGGCAAAGACCTGACACAGGTTAGGTACATAATAGGCACGGGCGGCGCGTTGACGCGGCTGCCGCGCCGCGTGGAGATCATGCGGGCTATAGCGAAACAAAATGAGAACGGAACTCTGCTTTTTCCGCCCGAAACCGCAGAGATACTTGTAGACAACGATTACATCATGGCGTCGTTAGGGGCGCTTTCAAAACGGTATCCCGAAGCCGCAGTGCGGCTTCTAAAAAAAAGTTTGGGCCTGGACCCAAAATAAAAAAATTTTTGGAGGAACAAAATGGGTAAAGAACAAAAAAAGGCGCGGGAACCGCGCAAGCCAAGATTATGGGAAGCGTTGCTTTCATTCGCGGTCCTAATCGCCGTAATGGCGATAGGCATAGCGGTATTTGAGGTTGACCCCCATGTACCGATGCTGATAGGCAGCGCGTTTGCCGCGGTGATGGCGCTTATCCTTGGTTACAGTTGGAAACATATCGAAAAAGGTATGTTTGATGGTATTTATCAGGCTTTACAGGCGGTAATAATACTGGCCATCATCGGCGTACTCGTCGGCGTCTGGCTGGTATCGGGCGTCGTTCCGACGATGATATACTACGGCTTAAAGATCATCACCCCCGCCCTTTTCCTGGTCGCGAGCCTTTTGACCTGCTCTATAACCTCGCTTGCGACAGGCACGTCCTGGGGCACCGCGGGCACTATCGGCATAGCGCTGATGGGCGTGGCGACGGGACTCGGAATCCCGCCGGCGATGGCGGCGGGAGCCATCATCAGCGGCGCTTACTTCGGAGACAAGATGTCTCCGCTCAGCGACACGACGAACCTGGCCCCCGCGATGGCCGGCACGGACGTGTTTACACACGTAAAGTTCATGCTTAAGTCCACCGTCCCGGTGTACATAGTCGTCATCATCATTTACCTGCTTCTTGGCCTTCGTTTTGCCGGAGACAACACGGACATGAGCAACATCAACATCATTACGGACGGCTTGCACAGTACCTTCAAAATAAACCCCGTTCTGTTGATACCGCCAATCGTTGTCATAGTCTCGATCGCGCTGAAAATGCCGGCCATACCGGGCATATTTTTGGGTATAGTTAGCGGCGGAATCCTGGGCGCGATCGTGCAGGGCAATAGCTTCGGCGACCTGCTGGCCTGCGCCTACAGCGGCTTTGTCAGCGAAACCGGCGTGGAAGCGATAGACGAACTTTTGACGAGCGGCGGCCTTGAAAACATGATGTACTCGATCTCGCTGACGATTCTGGCTATGATGTTCGGCGGCATCATGGAAAGCACGAGCCAGCTCGAAGTTATCGTGAACCAGCTCATCAAGCTGGCGAAGGGCGTAACCTCGCTCGTCACGCTGACGATACTGACCTGCATAGGCAGCAACGCCTGTATGCCGGAACAGTACATCTCCATCGTGGTACCGGGACGAATGTACAACGCCTCGTACCGGAAACGCGGACTGCACCCCAAAATGCTGAGCAACGCGCTGGAAAGCGCGGGAACTGTAACAAGCGCGCTCGTGCCGTGGAACACCTGCGGCGTTTATATGACCGGCGTACTGGGAATCAGCGTGTGGCAGTACGCTCCCTGGGCCTTCTTCAACTACCTTATGCCGCTCGCGGTAATAATCATGACGGCGGTCGGGCTGCTTACAGTAAAAATTTCTGACGACCCCGACACGGTAATAGCCGTAGACGAAAGCCCCGCAGAATAATCTTCTACATTACAGGTTGACACAAGCCGCTTTGCGGTTTGTGTCGGCGGCGCCCGCCGGCAACCCCCGTCCGTCGTGTTCAAAGCGTTATACGGGCAGAAGGCTGACGGGGACATCCCCGCCGCAAGCTCTAAACTTGACCCGCAAAAATTTTACCTGATGAAAAGCCCCCGCAGCGCCGCCGAAAGTGTGTTTCCGCTTAGGCTCCTTTCACTTTTTTCTCCGTATGTTAAACCCTAACTCCGCCTAAATTTACCCCTGTCATTACTTTTTTTCACCTAAATTCTTGTAATATATTGACTTACGTGAAAGCACATGATAGACTTTAGAATACCTAAT
Source organism: Spirochaetaceae bacterium (assembly GCA_031290855.1). Taxonomy (GTDB): domain Bacteria; phylum Spirochaetota; class Spirochaetia; order Treponematales; family Breznakiellaceae; genus JAIRMY01. The sequence goes on along the minus strand of JAISLM010000132.1, from coordinate 9 downwards.
TAGGGAGGT
>JAISLM010000131.1 GCA_031290855.1 Spirochaetaceae bacterium | reverse complement strand
GCGCACAGTCAATTAGTTTTGGAACAGGCTCAATCTATCAGGATATTTTTTACGGCAGAAAAACGTTTGCTGCGTCAGCGCGGTGTTTTTAATGCCGCCTGCTTGTAATAATTATCCTGTTGCCGTATAATTAATACGGTATTAACCCGTTTTATGGTTGTGGAGGTCAGTTGGCTGAAAAAGATTTACGGATAAACGAGCAGATAAGGGTGCGCGAGGTACGCCTGATCACCGGCAGCGGTGATCAGAAGGTAATGTCCACCTACGATGCTCTCTCTCTGGCTAAAGAATATGGTCTTGATCTGGTTGAAGTTGCCCCTCAGGCGGTACCGCCTGTTGTCAAGATTATGAATTATGGCAAGTACAAATTTGAAAATGAAAAAAAGATTCGTGATTCAAAAAAACGCCAAAAACTTCTTAAACTTAAAGAAATCCGTATGCAGCCAAAGATTGATGAACATGATATAGATTTTAAATCGAAGCATGTCAAGGAATTTTTATGCGAGGGTAATAAGGTAAAGGTTACCATACGGTTTCGCGGCAGGGAATTGGCGCATACCGAGTTGGGACTGGTGGTTTTGAAAGATGTTTTGGCAAGGATCGAGGGTGAGTATGTGGTGGACAAGGCGCCGACGATGGAAGGGCGTTTCATGTCGATGATTCTAAGTCCAAAATCAAAGAAATAGGCCGTTTGCAGCGGTGGTGAAGTATAAATGTTTGAAAACAGAATAATAAACTGGGGGTTGTTAAATGCCTAAGATGAAAACACGGAAAAGCGCGGCAAAGCGTTTTTCTCTTACGGGGACAGGTAAGGTTAAGTACAAGAAGCAAAATTTGCGGCATATCCTTACAAAGAAATCCGCCAAAAGAAAGCGTAATCTGCGCCATGCCGGCATTTTGGCCAAGGAAAATGTGCCGGTGATCAAAAAGAAGCTGTTGCCTAACGGTTAGGGGGTAATAAAATATGTCAAGAGCAATTGATGGTTCCAAACGTAAGGAACACAGAAAAAAAATACTAAAACAGGCCAAGGGTTACTGGGGACGGCGTCATTCCAACTATAAAACGGCCAAAGACGCGGTTGCCAAGGCCCTTTCCTATGCTTACCGCGACAGGCGGGACAGAAAAGCGGACTTTCGCCGTCTATGGATAATCCGTATAAATGCCGCCGTCCGTCCTTTTGGTCTCAGTTATTCACGTCTTGTTGACGGCCTCAACAAAGCGGGCATAACGATTAACCGCAAGGCTCTTTCCAACCTTGCGATTGAAGACGCGGCGGCTTTCGAGGCCATAGTTGAACGCGCAAAATCCGCGCTGGGAGCTTAGCGGTATGGTAACGGTAGAACAGGTACGGCAGCTTGAAACAAAGGTTGCGAAGGCTATTGAATATATAAACAAACTTACCGATGAAAACACCTTGTTAAAAAATAAACTGGACAGTTACCAAACGCGGATTGACGAGCTTGAGGTGTTGATACAGCGATTCAAGGAAGACCAGGGACGCATTGAAGAAGGTATCCTGTCCGCCCTTGACCGGCTTAACCGGTTTGAAGACGATGTGCATAGAACGATAACGCCTGTTAGCGCCGGAGGCGCCTTGCCGCATCCGGCGCACACGAGTGCGCCGAAAAGTTCCGTTCAAGTTGCGGACTCGGCGGCCGACGTCGAGGCAAAGTCGTATTCTGTACCCTCCCCAATTCCGGCTCCGCCGGAAGGACTTGACGGTGATGATAGCGCCGTAGAATCCTTAACGCCCGAAGATGAGTCCGCGTCGGAATTGGATATTTTTTAAAAATGCCGAAAAGCGACCTTCGTGTCGATCTGCTTGGAACATCGTTCTCTATCACGGTTGATGAAGACGCTTTTTACCTGAAAATTCTTCTTGACAGGTACCGTCGTATGATAGAAAACGTACAAAAAACAACGGGCATTGAAGAGCCGCTTAAAACGGCTATAATAGCCGGTTTTCTGCTATGTGACGAAGTTGAAAAGTTACGTGCCCGTGAAAACACGGGGCTTGGCGTGTTTAATTCGATGCAGGCTGAAGAACTCACGCTGGAACTGATCAACCGAATCGAAAATGCCTTGCCAAAAGAAATTTAGCCTGACTGCCCGGCTGTACCACGACGGATTTCAGTTTTGTCAGAAAGGATTTTTGCATGAAACTTGTTTTTTTGGGGCCGCCCGGTGCCGGTAAAGGAACCATCGCGGTAAGGATAACGGGGATTTTGAACGCGCCGCACGTCAGCACAGGTAACATTTTCCGCGAGGCTATAGCGGCGGCCAGCCCCCTAGGTCTTAAGGTAAAGGCCGTGATTGACGAGGGGAGACTCGTAGACGACGGTGCGACTATCGAGCTGGTGCGGAAACGGCTTGCGCAGGACGATGTAAAAGATTCTTACATTCTTGACGGGTTTCCGCGGACTATCGCGCAGGCGGAAGCGCTGGCCGGTTTTTCAGTCGTTGACAGGGTAATAAATTTTGATGCTCCAGACAGCGTTGTGATCGAGCGGCTTTCCGGGCGGCTCGTATGTCGTAAGTGCGGCTTTAACTGGCATAAAACGTTTAATCCGCCCGAAAAAGACGGCGTTTGCGGCAAGTGCGGCGGCGAGATATACACACGCGAAGACGACAGGGCGGAAGCCGTGAAAAAGCGGCTCGACGTTTACCGTGAACAAACCGCTACGCTTATCGAATACTACCGCAAGCAGGGGCTTTTGGCCGATATTGACGCGAGTCCGGATGCCGGCATTGTCGTTGAAAATCTAAGAAAACTTTTGCAACCTTGACCGTTTACCCGTATATTTCTATGATTATCATATAGTCTATTGCAGCGAATTAAATCTAAGGACAAGGAGTTTTTATGACGTCTTATAAAGAGTTGGGTTTGGTTAATACCAAAGAAATGTTTAAAAAAGCGATAAGCGGCGGTTTTGCCGTGCCTGCTTACAATTTTAATAACATGGAGCAGATGCAGGCGATAATTCAGGCATGTGTCGAGACAAAATCGCCGGTAATCTTGCAGGTTTCCGCAGGCGCGCGAAAATACGCGAATCAGAATCTGCTGAAAAACATGGCGCGTGGCGCGGTTGAGTATGCCCACGAACTGGGCTGCGACATTCCCATCGCGCTCCATCTTGACCACGGCGACAGCTTTGAACTTTGCAAAAACTGTGTCGAGACGGGTTTTTCAAGCGTGATGATAGACGGTTCCCATCTGCCCTACGATGAAAATGTCGCGCTGACAAAAAAGGTCTGCGACTTCGCCCATTCACAGAAAGATTATGTTACGGTTGAAGGAGAGCTCGGTGTGCTTGCCGGCGTTGAAGATGACGTAAGCTCCGAACATTCCCACTATACCCAGCCTGAGGAGGTCGTCGATTTTGTAGGCAAGACAAAGGTCGATTCGCTGGCCATCTCGATCGGCACGAGCCACGGGCGCACAAAATTCAAGCCCGAACAGTGCACACGCGATGCAAACGGTATACTGATACCCCCCCCTCTCCGCTTTGATATTCTTGCCGAGATCGAAAAGAAAATCCCCGGCTTCCCGATAGTCCTGCACGGTTCGTCTTCCGTACCTGTCGAATATGTCAGAATCATAGAGCGGTACGGCGGAAAACTTCCCGATTCGGTCGGTATTCCCGAAGAGCAGCTTCGCAAAGCGGCAAAGAGCGCCGTTTGCAAAATCAACATAGACAGCGACGGACGGCTCGTTATGACCGCTATTATTCGCAAGATCTTCGCCGAAGACCCGATGGAATTCGATCCCCGCAAGTACCTGGGCCCCGCCCGCGACGAGCTTAAAAAGATGTACTCAGAAAAAAATAAAAACGTTCTGGGCTCGGCGGGGAAAGTATAGAGCAGGCTCAAGATGCTGCGGAAAATCGTCAAGATAGACGAGGGGCGATGTGACGGTTGCGGTCTTTGTTCCGCCGCATGCCGCGAAAACGCTATTGTTATCACAAACGGCAAAGCGAAACTCCTAGGGGACGATTACTGCGACGGGCTGGGGGCCTGCCTTCCGGCCTGTCCGGCGGACGCAATCACCGTAGAGGAACGCGAGGCGGCGGTCTTCGATATGTCTCGTTTTGCGGCGGATAAGACGCGGAGCGGCGCGGAAAAGCCCGTTTCGAACTGGCCCGTGCAGATCAGGCTTGTTCCCGCGAAGGCAAAGATTTTTGACGGCGCAGAGCTGTTGATTTCCGCCGACTGCGCCGCCTACCGCCATGAAAATTTTTACCGTGACTTTATCAAAAAAGCGGATGGAAATTCCGCCGGCGCCAGCGTTACGCTCATTGCCTGCCCCAAGCTGGATAACTTTGATTACAGCCTCAAACTTGGGGAAATCATCCGGCAAAACGATGTCAGGGCGGTAACGCTGGTCAGGATGGAGGTGCCGTGCTGCGGCGGCCTTGAGTGGGCATTGTCCCGGGCGATCGACGGAGCGGGTAAAAAAACAGAATGCCGTGTGGTAACGCTTTCCGTTGACGGCGCTATTTTGGAGACGGGCAGAATATGACCTATCATTGTCCGGGCGCGGATAATATACGTACGCCGACACTGGAAACAAAGATATGTCCCGTCTGCGGCGGCGAAATAGATCTGTTTTCTGTAGACACGCGGGGCGTATGCGAGAAATGCGGCTTTGTAGCCTACAACGATACCAAAACCTGCATAAAATGGTGTAAATATGCGCGGGAATGCGTGGGCGATGATCTGTATGAACGTATCATGAAAAACACCGAAGGAACTGATCGCGAATGAACCTCTCCGCCCCAGGGGGCGGGGGAGCAGCCCCCATTGCGAATAAAGTTTTTACGGACAAAATCATCAAGCTTATGCCGGGATACAACGGCAGCGACCTGAGGCGGATCAACCACGCGCTCAAAGTATTCGTGTTTGCGCAGACCATCGGACACGGGGAAAAATGCGACGAGCGTACACAGACAATCATAGAGTACGCTTCGATCCTGCACGACATCGGACTTCACAAGGCGGAAGAAACCGGCAAGACGCTGCTCGATTCGATGTACCTGAAAAATCCTCCCTACAGTGCCTGATATATCCCCCCGTTTATACCGATAATCAGAGAAAGGTATATTTTGACGGCATATATACGTATAAACGGACTGATAAAATCCCTCCTCCTGTTCACCGTGATCACGTCCGGGCTTGGGGCGCAGTATGCGGGCAGGGAGCGCCACTGGTGGTTTACGCTTGAAACAGGAAAGAATTTATTCCGGCAAGGCGCTTACGGGGAGGCGCTTACATCGTTTCAGGACGCCAGAAACGAGCGCCGGGAGCTGTACTCTAACATGGAGCGCGACCTAATCATCCTTTTTTCGCTTCCGGAAGTGCGCCGCATGAACGATTCGCTGGAACAGATAGAGGCGTACATCAACGAGCGTGGCCAAATCAACGCGGCAACGGCGCTGGCAGAACTGTACTACAGGGTAGGCCGCGCCGCATTGCGTAATTCGGCGCGGCTTGCGCTGGAACACATTGACAGGCTTAAAAGCTATCCCGAAGCCGATTACTGGATCGGCGAGACATACCGTTTAATGGGCGAAAACGAGATCGCGCTACGGCAGTTTAACGAGGCGCTAAGCGCCGCCGACAGTATGGAAAACCCCGGCCTTACCGTAGAAGTCCACTACAAAATCGCGGAAATCGAACGCCTGCGGCAGCGCTACGGTGAGATGGAAAACCATTTGTTGACGATTCTTGAGCGGGACACGCTTTGGAAACAGGATGACGGCGCCTTTGTCCGCGAGGCGATGAGCCGCACAATCGAAAACGGCGGTATAAACCGTTTTTTGCAGATGTATCGCTACAAAAACGCCGAAACCGAGAAGGCGCACCGGCTGCTTGGCCGGTATTTCTACGATTCGGAACAGTATGAAAAGGCGTTCCCCCACCTGACATTCGCGTTTTTAATACAAAACACCACGATAATAGACGAAATCATCGCGGAGCAGTTCGATTTCAAATTCACAAACACTGAAGCCATGATGCGGGCCATAACGCGGCGGCCCGCGGTCATGGACTACGTAACGAAAGTCGATTTCTACAAAACGGCCTACTACCTCGCCGCCACACTGCAAGCCAGAGGCAAAACCGCCGTTGCCCGTGAATTATTTGACTTCTTGTCGGCCCGCGACGATGCCGGAGAATGGCAGGAACGCGGCAGCCGGCCGGCCGCCAGTGTTTTATCCCCCACTGCGTCCGGGACGATAGGGGCGTTGATTGACGGGTACGGGCACATTTCTCATTATTAACCACTCGTTATTCGCAAAGTCCGGTCTAATACCCCGCCGAACCTTAGGTTCGCGCTTGCCGCACGGAGGCTAATTGTCCTGGGAAAAGAGTTCCTGGACACAGCGTGCAAGCGGCCCGTTGAGCCGCTTGCCGGGATGCGAAAGAGAAAGGAGACGGCATGAAAGTGCCCTTTACTGCGGGACAGGTGTGCTGAAACCAGTTATGCGGAGCAAAATTATTACAAGGCCCGCAGGTTTCCGGTAAGTAGACATGAGGAACCGCGCTGTTACAAAAACGCCCTTGCCGAAAGGCTGGACGGGATACTGAAACCAAGAATACGGTCTCGGTTGCTCGTTTAAGAGCAGGAACCAGGCGTTGGCGGCGCTTGGCGATGCGGTGTTCCTATACAACACCGGGCGGCACCATCCGGCCCTTAACTACGAGACGCCTGAAAATATGCACTGTGGGGTTGCGTAAATATCTGAGCCTGTTCCAAAACTAATTGACTGTGCGCTAAAGCGCACGGTTTTGGACCAGGCTCTTGCGGTTTTTCAGGCTAAGGCCTTGCAAAACCGCGTTTTTTAAAGGTTGCTGGACAAGCGAAGCTTGTCTCCCCAAAAATTCAGTTTTGGAACAGCCTCAGCTGTCAACCTGTTTCAGGACTTGACAGACTTTCCCTTTACAAACAAGACTGCGTCCGGCTCGCAGTTTGTTAGCCGTCCAGCAGCTCTTTGAAGCGGGCCGGTAGCTTTGTTACGAAGCGGGTGCGCTTTTCCGCGCCGGGCAGGACGAGTTCGAGGCTTTTTGCGTGGAGCGCAAGCGTTGTCGGTCCTCCTCCCCCCCGGCCGTACAACGGATCGCCTACGATCGGGTGCCCGATTGAACGCAGGTGGACGCGGAGTTGGTGCGTCCTGCCGGTCTTCGGGCGGAGGCGGAGCAGCGAGCGGTCGTCCAGGCTTTTTACGACTTTGTAGTAAGTGAGGGCGCTCTTACCGGAATCTTCCGAGACGGTAAAGCGTTTGCGGTTGTTCCTGTCCCGGACTATGTTTGTCGAGATCACGCCGTTCTCTGCCGCGGGACGGCCCAGCACGATTGCGGCGTACACTTTGCGCACCGTCCGGGCCTTGAACTGGTCCGCCAGGAAGGATAGCGCCTCGCGATCCCAGGCGGCTATCAACAGGCCTGATGTGTCCTTGTCCAGGCGGTGGACGATGAAGGGGCGCGGGCCTCCGGCGACGTCTCCTCCTCCCGGCAGCCTTTGGCTTAACCGCCACATAAGCGCGTTGGCGAGTGTGCCGTCCGCGTTGCCCGCCCCCGGATGAACCACGAGTCCCTGCCTCTTGTTGACGACTATCACGCGCTCGTCCTCGTACACTATGTTGAGCGGGATCTGCTGCGGGATGATGTCGGGTGGCGGAACTTCTTCCCAGGACAGGCAAAGTTCGTCGCCCGCCTTGACCGGGCGCGATCTTTTTACCTTCCTGCCGTTCACCGTGGCCGCCAGCCGCCGCGCCTTGATCTGTGAACGGCGCATAAGGCCCAGGTATTCAGCGACGTATATGTCGAGCCGTACCGTTTTTGCGGATGGCAGGCCCACCAGTCCTTTATAAGCGCCCACGAGCGGCCTTCTTCCCGCAGCTCAGCGCGCGCCGGACGCGGCGGCGCCCTGCCGGTCAGGATTCGGGGAAACAGCGGTTTCCCCGTCGAAGTTTGCAGCCGGACGCCTGATGATTATAGGTTCCTGCCTGGGGGATTCTAGCTTGAGCCTTTCGGCCTTCCTGCGTTTATGTTTTATTATAAGGTGGTCGACTATTGCCACGGTCACCGATACGCCGGCGGCGATGCCTATCGACATGATGAATTCGCCGTTTGTCATCGTTGGCGCACCGGGCGGCTTCATCGGCCAGGGCCAGTACTGCTGGTCTCCGCCATGCGCTACCGTGCGCGAAACATCCATCGCTAACGTCGAGACAAGCCACGAGAAGGGCAGCGTCCCGAAAGCTATGATCTCCGCCCTCCGGAGGTCTTTGCTCCATTGCGGAAATTCAATCTGGGGGACAACCGATTCCGTGCCCGCCGTAGTCTGGGCGTCCAGCGGCACGACTTCCGCAGCGAGAGCCAGGGCCAGCGCGAGCGATACCGCCCTGTAAAAGCCTTTCACTGCCGCCCTCCGAAGATCGCCGTACCGATCCGCACCAGCGTGGAACCTTCTTCTATCGCTATCCTGAAATCGCCCGACATCCCCATCGAAAGGCAGTCCCAACCGCATTCCGGAAAGCTGCGCCTTAGACGTGTCTGCGCCTTTACCAGCCTGCGAAAGGCATCCCGTACCGGCTTTTCGTCGTCCGTAAACGGCGCCATCGTCATTAGCCCGGACGGCAGGAGGCCGCCGAAAGCGAGCGCCGCCTCCACGCCGGCGCAAAGGGCGTCTTCGTCCCTGAAACCCGACTTCGACTCCTCACCTGAGTTCAACTCGAACAGAACCGGCAGAACCGCCGTCCTTTCCAGCGCTATCCGCCCCAATTCCTGTACAAGCTCCACGCGGTCAAGCGATTCGACGCAATCAAAGAACCCGGCGGCGACCCTGGCCTTGTTCCGCTGTAGGCGGCCGATCAGATGAAGCTCCACGCCGGGCATACGTTCCCTGAACCCCGTGAATTTTCTCACGGCCTCCTGCACCCTGCTCTCACCAAAAAGCCGGACGCCCGCTGCCGCAGCCTCTTCGATTAAAGGCAGCTCGTTGAATTTCGATACGGCCATCAGCCGGACCTCGTTCGTGTCGCGCCCCGCGCGCCGGCAAGCTTCGCCAATTTCGTCCCTAACCAGCCGCACATTATCGGAAACAGCCATATACCCCTACAATACCCTACCGCCGGTTTTACAACAAGGCCGCCGGTAACCAGCGGGTTCCCTCTATAAATGTCTCCGGTATGAAAACGGCATTCGCATACCGGCAGTTCATTCTCATTATTCGCAAAGTCTGGTTTAATACCCCGCCGAACCGTAGGTTCGCGTTTGCCGCGCGGAGGCTCATTAATTACCCATTGAGCTTCTTTCAAAACTCGCCGGGAAGGTATCAAAAGGCGAAGGGAACCGGTACGATAGTAAGCGCAAGCTACCAGGGCCTGTTCACACAACGAGGAGCCAAAGAACAAACGGTGATAACACACAAAGCAAGATAGATAAACACGGAAAACATCAGGCCCGGTTTGTCATACCGCTTCCCTGTCCGCCTGAATCCCTTTAACCGCCGGAATAGCCGCCCTGCCTCATTCCGCTGTTTATACAGCTCCGTATCATATTTCCAGGGATTCTTCCGGTTTTTTTGGGGCGGAACCGCCGGGCTATACCCCGCTCAAACGCAAGCCATCGGGTATCCCAATCCTCATAGGCCCGATCCATAAGGGATACGGCGGCCGCTCCGCATCAGGCTGTTTCATCCTCCCGGTGCTATCCGGTAACAGCCGGCCGTTCTTTGCGTCAGAAGCCTCCCCGCCGGACAAGAGAAACCCGATAGCGCGCTG
>JAISLM010000130.1 GCA_031290855.1 Spirochaetaceae bacterium | reverse complement strand
GCGCCCGGCGGGAGCAGGGTGTTCCAGGCGCTTGACAGCATAAACGGGGGCGTTCCCACTGTAACATGGCGGGTGACGGGCGGCGGGGCCGGGACGTACATGAGTACGACCAACAACGGGGAGCTTTTCGTCGGGCAGAGCGAGACCGCGGCGTACCTGACGCTGCGGGCCGAGAGGACGGACAGCGGACGCTACGGGACCGCCGTGGTAAAGGTGACGGACGAGCCGGAAGAAACGCCCGCGGACATACCCGCCGAGGTAAGCGGGATACGGGTGACGCCCGGCATAATCAGTCTTGCCAGAGGCTCGTCGGGGACCAAATTCACCGCCCTGGGCCCCGAAGGGAACGGCGTGACCGGCGTAAGCTGGACGCTGGAGACCGGCGGCGGCGGGGCGGCGGCGGGCGGCACGGTTATAGGCGGAAGCTCCGGCGAACTGGACATATCGGCGGCGGAGGCTCTGGCCCGCGTTATCGTCAGGGCCGCGTCCGGCGGGGACTACGGGACGGCGGTTGTCTACGTCGGGGATACCGGCGAAAGCCACCCCGTTGACGGCGGCATAACGGTGTACCCGGCTAGCGCGGACGTGCCGGCGGGCGGCTTTGCGGATTTTAGCGCCAGGCTGTCGGGAACGGAGACCGGCGCGCCCGTGTCGTGGTGGAGTCTGGACACCCCTGACGCGGAGGAGGGTACCGGGATAACGGGGGCCGGGGGCCGTCTTACGGTGTCGGCGGAAGAAGACGCGGAAAAAATCCTTGTCGTGCGGGCGATAACGTCCGACGGGAAGTACGGCACGGCTGTTGTGACCGTCAAGGAGGCCTTGCCCGTCGAAGAGCCGGGCACGGGGGTGACGGAAGTGACGGTCAGCCCGGCTTCGGCGACTGTAAGGCGCGGGGAGGGGCAGACGTTCAGCGCCTACGACGGGCAGAATACGACGCCTGTAACATGGTCTGTCAGCGGCGGGGGGCAGGGCGGCACGTCTATCGGCGCGGACGGCGTCCTGTACGTGGGCGCTAACGAGCCGGCGTCAGGCCTGACCGTGACGGCCGTGTCCGCCGAAAACACGGACATATACGGCGAGGCGGCTGTGTACGTTCCCACCGTAAACGGCGTAACGGTGAACGAGACCGGGGAAACGGTACCGAAGGGGAGCAACAGGCAGTTCACCGCCGCGGTGGACGCGGAGGGGGGCGCGGCGGTGACCGTGACATGGAGCGTGGAAACGCAGGGCGTAAAACCGGGAACGGGCTTTACCGGGAGCACGCTGTACGTGGATTCCGGGGAAACGACGGCCTCCGTAACGATCAGGGCCACGTCGACGGAGGACAACACGAAGTACGGCGAGGCGGCGGTAACGGTGCCGCAGCCCACTGTGACCGGCGTAACTGTAAGCCCGTCCACGGCCGGCGTGGCGAAGGGCGATACCCGCCAGTTCAGCGCCCTGGTAACAGGGACGGACAGCCCGTCGCAGGCCGTGACATGGAGCGTGACGGGCGGGGGCGGAGGCACCGGTATCAGCGATGGCGGTGAATTGACCGTGGCTTCAGACGAGGCGGCCGCAAGCCTGACCGTGAGGGCCACTTCCGTGGCGGACGGCACGAAGTCCGGCACGGCGGCGGTAACGGTGCTTCCCGCCACAAAGGATATAACCGGCTTCAGCATCAACGGCATAGCGGGGGGCATCGACTCAGCCGAGAAGACGGTTACTGTCACCCTTCCCTACGGCACTAACCTTACAGGCCTTAGCCCCCTGATCACGCACAACGGCGTGAGTGTCAGCCCCGCCTCAGGCGTGCCGCAAGACTTCACAAACCCGGTCTTCTACACGGTTACGGCAAAGGACAGCTTAACCGCTGAATGGAGGGTGAGAGTCGATCTGGGGCCGCTGGACACGATAGCCCTGATCGACGCCTACCTCTCCGGCGCGTCCGGCGGGGGGAGCGCCAATAGCCCCGTCCCGCTGCCGGCAGCGCTTAACCTGTCTAGCGAGGGCGAAGGCTGGGCGGCACTACTCTCCAAGATAAAGGAGAAGGGCAAGTACGTGGCGCTCGACCTGTCCGCCTGCGCGATGTCGGGCGCGGAGTTCAACCCCGGCAGTGCCAACACCGGCGAGAACCGGATCGCCTCGCTCGTCCTACCCGCCCCGGCGGAGAGCATAAAGGCGGGAACTTCAAATTCGCCCACCTTCAGGTACTTCACAGACCTGAAGAACGTTAGCGGTGCGAACGTTACGGCGGTCGGCGACTACGCCTTCAGCAACCGCGGCGCCCTCGCCACGGTGAGCCTCCCCAAGGCGGCAAGCATCGGCGACTACGCCTTCGCCAACTGCGACGCCCTCGAGACGGTGAGCCTCCCCAAGGCGGCAAGCATCAGCGGGGGGGCCTTCTACAGTTGCGGCGCCCTCGAGACGGTGGACCTGCCCGTCGCGGCAAGCGTCGGCAACCGGGCCTTCGAGGGCTGCGGCGACCTCGCCACACTAAACATTCCCTCCGTGACAAGCATCGGCATCGGCGCTTTCCAGGACACCGAGGGCCAGGCCCTCACGATCACGATGGGCCAGGCCGCGCCGTCCGTGTCTGCAAGTAGCCTCAACGCCTCCCGCACCTTTTCCAAGAACGTTACGATCAGGACCCCGGCATCCCCGTCGGGCTACGGTGAAACATGGCAGACCGACTTCAAAAAAGCTTTCGGCGTGAGCTACGGCTCTTACACCGTTGACATCAGCCTGGGCTTCCAAACGATAACGCAGTAGCCCGTTCCCCCGGGCAAAGCCCGCCTCCTTCTGGAGGCGGGCTTTTTTTCGCAGCGCGGGCGGGCGCCGTCAGAATCGTAACACGCTATATGTGGGGCCGGTGTCAGACCCCGCTGGCGGCCTAAACCGTTGTCCGCTAATGAATTGGAGCGGCGGCCGGGGTCTGACCCCGGCCCGGCTTAAGTCATTGCCCGGTAATGAGTTAGACCGGCAAGGCGCACACATTGAGCGGCGGCTGACACGGAGCTTACCGGGCGTCCGGGGTCTGACCCTCTACCAGCCTAAGTCATTGCCCGGTAATGAGTTAGACCGGCAAGGCGCACACATTGAGCGGCGAGGGGCGGCGGCCGGCGCGGAGCTTGCCGGGCGTCCGGGGTCTGACCCCGGCCCGGCTGAAATAGTTAACTGGTAATGGGTTTGATCGATCAGGGATGCGAATAACGCACAGGCGCCGGATTTGCCCGGCGCCGGTGAAAGCCGGTACGCTATATGTGGGGCCGGGGTCAGACCCCCGTAACAGGTGGCAGGGGCTGCCAGGCGCCGTTTAGGGCCGCCGGGAGGGCGGCGGGGGGAAGCGCGAAGTTTCCCGAGGGGAAACCGGTGCTAAAAGCGAACCGGAAGAAAAGCGCGGACGGAAGCCCGCCTGAGCCGGAGTTTTCGGGATTCAGCCTGTACCGGCGGAAAGACGGGGCTGATATCCCCGGTCATTGAATCGCCGTGTACGGGCTTGTAAGCACGGCGGCGCTAGTGGACGACCGCCCGGTTAATGGGCAGCCACCCTACTCGAGCAACCATCCACTGCCCGAGCTGCCACCGCCCGGCAAGTCCCTGTTTTGGGCGAGCCGTCTATGCGTACGGGCTGCCGCGGCGCGGGAAAGCCTGTCGTTGATTGCCTCTCCAAGACCGGTGTCAGGCGGGCGTTCTGCGTGTATCGGGCCGGCGGACAGAGCGTCCATCGTGTGGAGGGTGTCGAACAGGCGGGCGGCGGCTTCTGCAAGGCTGCCGGACGGGCTCAGTATAAAAAAACGCTTATATCGGTCTGTATGACCAAGAGGAATATTGTTGTTTACGGCAAAGGCTTCAAACGACGCTTGGTTAAAAAACATATAGGCGGCGTTATCCTCCGGGAAAGCCAGACGGCGCATTTCCGCCTCTGTATGCAGGTACAGGTCTTTTGACGGTGCGTAATGGCTGGTTAACTGACCCGGAGAAGAGATTTTACCGCCACCGCCCGGTGACTCGGCAGCAAGCGGGCCGGTAAGGGTTTCGATCATGTTTTGCGGCGTTCCGCCTGGACGCAGTATGCGCGGGACATCGCCGCATATATCCAGTACCGTCGATTCCATGCCTATGTCGGTTGGGCCGCCGTCAAGTACAAGGTCTACAGCATCGCCCAACTGTTCCAGTACGTGTTCCGCCCGCGTCGGGCTAAGGTAGCCAAAAGGATTCGCGCTTGGGGCGGCTACAGCGCCCGTCGACTCTTTTATCAACCGCAGCGCTCCGTCGTGAGCGGGAAAACGTATCGCGACCGTATCAAGCCCGCCCGTCGCCAAATCCGGTACCGCCTTTAACTTTGGCATAACCAGGGTAAGCGGACCGGGCCAAAGGGCACGGCCCAGAACAGAAAGCCTTTGTTCCGCAGCCATGGAAAGCCTCGAAAAATCGACAAGCCGCTCAAGTGTATCAAGCGAGGCTATGTGTATGATCAGCGGGTCAAAACGTGGACGCTTCTTTACTTCAAAAACCCTGGCCAAGGCATGGCTGTTAAATGCGTCGCAGCCCAGGCCGTAAACAGTTTCCGTAGGAAAAGCAACGATTTTACCCGCACGTACCAGTTCCCCTGCGGTAAAAATGTTTTTTTCGTTTAATTCAATTACCATGATTTTACCCGCCCGCGTCTTGCACCGGGATACGCCCTTAAAACTAAGAATCATTATGTGCGCGGTATGTCAGACCCCGCCGCAAATGAAACTCACCGCAACAAAACAGCGACAAGCGTCCGCGTGTGGATTGCGCCGCAGGCGTAACCCGCAACGGCAAACCGCTATGCGGTTTGTTCCTGACGTTTTGCCTGGAACTGTTCGATAACCAACCGGGTTATCGAACAGTTCCAGGCAAGCTCTACGGGAATTGCAAAAATATTTCCGCCGGATTATTTCAGCGTTGCCTCGCGGTGACGCGCTCCGGCTCCAGGCGCGTCAAACCTTCACCCTCTCCAACTCTATCTCCCCCGGACATTCGGCGATCCGGGGTGACATAGCACTCGTTCAGGCAGCTTAGCCCGAAAAACTGTACGCCGCCGCGCCCGGTTTGCGATTCTGTTTCACCGTGCCGCGCCAAATATTCCGCCAGGCTGTCCGGTATGATCTAGTCCTGCGCGACGATAGACACGCCTTCACCAACCGCCGAAGCAATATGCCGCTTCTCAAGAGAGGATGGCACATAAAGCCAAGCGCCGGCGCATCGATTCCGCAGCCGTCGAAATTGCGCGTATAGTCAGCCGTGACCGTACCTGCGTATTTATCTCCGTCGTTCTCTATAAGCGGCGCCAGCAGCGGCGTCGCAAACGACCAGACGCAGGCTGGCGGGTTGACTTTCGCCAAATCTTCATAGAGCGCTTTCGACCGGATAGTCGAAGCGGTCACGCTGCGCCCGGTGTTATTATACCCTGCTCTCACGACCGATTCAATGGACGGAACATCGCCGCCAGGGACGCGCCGCCCGGAGAAATTGCCGGTCAGATACTCGCGTTGCGGCCTGCGTATAACCGCGATCGGGGAGGTTCGGGAAAAGCTTGCCACCGCTGGGCCCCGGCGTTGATTCCGGGTTTCTTTGAGGCCGGCGAATCTAGTATTATCGCTTCGGACATACATTTGTAGGTCGGTCGCACGGTTTTGTCAATTCACGCTTGCGGGTTTCGCCTGCTGTCACGAACAGGCGGAGTGTGAAATCATCCCGCGTATGTTAAACCCACTGGCGGGGCTGGCCGCCTGGTTATACAAGCGCTATTTTCAATTTGAAAGCACTGGCTGTCAAAGAGGCGGAGTGTCCCTTGTTAGACCGGAGCCATTTTCATACCGGACGCTATGGTTGAAAACCGCTGGCCGCCTATAGCCAGAAACCCAACGTTACACGTATTCGCGGCGCTACGGCGGTGTCGAATGTCCACGGGGAGTAGACGTTAAAGTTTGGCACGGAGTGCGCTTCCCCGTTGATCGGTTTTGGGAAAATACGCGATATACCTATGCTGGGCGTTATGACCAGGTGGTTGGAAAACTTAAACTGATAGCCCAGTTCCATCATCGCGCCCACGGATACAAAGACGGTTTCGCCTGAACCAGTGTCTGCCGTGTTGTGGTAGGACAAAATTAATGAAACTCCAAAAAAGGCCGGAGACAGATAAGTTTCGTCAGGAAACGGGAAACAGAGAAACGATAACGGGAATTCCAACTCCAGGAAATTATTATGCAAAACGGTAAAGGCCGTTTCTTTGGTAAACCCGAAGGAAAACGACGGATTGAACCTCAAGGCTATGCCTGGAATCACGTTATACTGAACGCCTATGTCGAAAAAGATCGAACGGTTGTTGTTTTCATCGGGGATGCCGGAGAATATCCACATGAACGGGTTTACGTCCAGAACGAGAACGGCCTTGTCGGCGTCGCCGGACTTGGACTGCGAGCCGGGCTGCGCCGTTTTTTTAACGGGAGCGGGGGACTGCGCCGGCCGTTCCGCGGGGTTCTGTCCTTGTGACGCCGTCCTTTGATCCTGAGCCTTCCCCTGCGCGGGGGACTGCTGTGCCGGAGCCTGCCCAGGGGCCGGCGGCGTCTGCCTTCCGGCTTCTTGTCCAAATATACCGCCGCAGGCCAAACACAGTAAAAGCACGGATAATAAGTTTTTTCTCATACATTGTCTCACTTCCCCCCGCTTGAAATTTGCCCCCGGAACTAAACTAGCGTATTTCGGCGATTATCTCATTGATGATGCGATCGGTTTCCCCGTAAGCGGTCTGGCAGGTTCCGACCTGACGGTGACCGCCGCCGCCATATTTCAGCATCAGGCTGCCGACATCTGTCTTTGCCGTCTTGTTTATTATGCTGTAACCGACGGTGATGACGCAATTCACCTTTCTCTTGCCGTCAACTACCCAAACTGAAATGTTTTGCTCAGGAAACAGCGTATAGACAAGGAAACGGTTTCCGGCATGGATCGTCCCGACGCCCCGCAGGTCGACCAGCACTGCGTTCCCGTCAGGCTTTGCGCGTTCTTTTACCATCTTTATGAACAACTCGTGCTGTTCAAAGTAGACGTTGACGCGCTCCTTAACGTCCGGCATCGCCAGTATTTCTTCGATAGGCTTGTTAAGAGTGGCGCTGGACAGTTTCTTCATCAAATCCAGGTTGCTTATCCTGAAATCCCTGAAACGTCCCAGTCCCGTCCGCGGGTCCGCGATGAAACCGAGCAGTACCCAGCCGGAAGGGTGCATGATCTCGTCAACCGTAAGGTTGGCCGAATCCATCTTGTCCGCATACTTCACCATCTCTGCGAACTTGCCCAACTTGGCATCCCCCCCGTAGTACTCGTAGATCACGCGGGCACAACTGGGGGCGGGGCGCGAAACTCCGTCAAACTTTAGCCCGGAACCGAGCCGCTCCGTTTCGCTTGAATGATGGTCAAACCAGAGTCCGCAGCCTTTTATGTACGGGACATTCGCCACAATGTCGTTCTTTGTGGCCTCGATCAAGCCATCCTGAATATCCTTTGGATGAACAAACAACCACTCATCTACAAGCCCTGCCGCCTCCAGCAACGCGCCAGAGACCAATCCGTCAAAATCTGAACGTGTAATTAAACGCATAATACTATTCTTCCTTCAGACACATATTATATAGAAAGCCTGCGGCTTGGTAAATACCCATTAATCGCGGCGCGGACGATTCAGACGGGCGCGGCTCTTTTGGAAAAAATATTAAAGTTAACCGGATAAAGTTCCGACAATAGAATATCGGGGGTATAGTTCCCCTCCCAAATCACTATACCTTCGGTTGCCTCAAGGGCAGGGCCGGCGAAAGCCGGCCCTTTTTTGTCTGCTTCACGGGATGCCCGCAGTTTACGGAAGAATCTACCGGGTTTCAAAGTATTTAGATGTTTTTGACTCATGGCTCCGGTTGAATCCGCTGGCGTCCCGGCAATATAATGGCGGAATGGCGGATAAATATTCGACGCTGAAGGATGTTTTCGGGTACGGGAGTTTCAGGAGCGGGCAGGAGGAGGTGATCGACGCGCTTTTGGGCGGGCGCGACGTGCTCGCCGTAATGCCGACGGGCGCGGGGAAGTCGCTCTGCTACCAGATTCCGGCTCTGCTGGCGGACGGGATTTCGATCATCGTGTCGCCGCTCATTTCGCTGATGAAGGACCAGGTGCAGGCGCTGCGCGAAAACGAGGTGTCCGCCGCCTTCATAAACAGTTCCCTCTCCGCCGGCGAGTATTCCAGGACGATGCGGCTGGCGCGTTCCGGCGGCTTCAAGATGCTTTATATCGCCCCGGAACGGCTGGCGCGGGAGGGCGAGGGCGCGTCCTGGCTGGAGGGTCTCGACGTTTCGTTTGTCGTCGTCGACGAGGCGCACTGCGTGTCGCACTGGGGGCACGATTTCCGCACGAGTTATATGCTGATTGCCCCGTTCATCGAAAGCCTGCCCCGCCGTCCCGTCGTGGCGACTTTCACCGCGACCGCCACGCCGCGGGTTAAGGCCGATATAGCCGCGGCGCTCGCCCTTAGAAACCCATTTCACATCACAACGGGTTTCGACAGGCCGAACCTGTTCTTCTCCGTCGAAAAACCCGACAGCAAGACGCGCGCCCTGAAGAAACATCTCCGCCGTCTGCAAAACAAGAGCGGGATCGTGTACTGCTCCACGCGGCGCAATGTCGAGGATGTCTGCGCCTCGCTCATCGCGGACGGTTTTTCCGCCACGCGCTACCACGCCGGCCTCGCCCCGGAAGAACGCAAGGGCAGCCAGGACGATTTCATCTATGACCGGAGGACGGTGATGGTCGCCACTAACGCTTTCGGTATGGGGATCGATAAGTCCAACGTGTCGTTCGTGATACACTACAATATGCCCAAGAACATCGAAAGTTATTACCAAGAGGCGGGCCGTGCCGGGAGGGACGGCAGCGGCGCGGAATGTATCCTTTTCTACAGTTACGAGGACGTAAAGATGAACGAATTCCTGATCGAAAAGAGCGCGGAGGAGAGCGGTTCACGCGAACTAAAGGAGTACAACCTGGAACTGCTGAAGCAGATCACGTTCTACGCGACCGGGACGGACTGCCTGCGCGGGAGGCTGCTGTCGTACTTCGGCGAGACTCCGCCGAATTACTGCGGCGCCTGCTCAAACTGCCTGACGGGTTTTGAAAGCGTCGACATCACCGTAGACGCGCAGAAGATCGTCTCCTGCGTTTACCGCCTGAAGCAGCGGGGCAGACGTTTCGGCAAGTCGATGATCGTGCAGATACTGCGCGGCAGCCGGAGTTCAAAGATTTTGAACGAAAAGTTTGAGACACTGAGCGTCTGGGGTATAATGAAGGATCGTTCCGAGCGGGTTATACGCGGCGTGATCGAATTTCTTGTGCTTAACGGCTATCTAGCGGCGAGCGGAGGCGAGTTTCCGTCCGTCATCGAAACGGAAAGGTCGGGGGAGGTGATCTTCGACAAGAAGCCGCTTATGATGATGCTTCCTAAGGGAGATGCCGCGTCCGCCGCCGCATCCGGCGGCGGCGTCCTGTCCGCGCCGGCGGATGGGGGCCTGTTAGCAAAGCTGAAGGCGCTGAGAACCGAGCTCGCGGCGGCGGCGCGTGTGCCGGCCTACATTATTTTTTCGGACGCCGCGCTGCTGGCTATGTGCGGAAAACTTCCTGTGACAAGGGCTGATTTCCTCGAAATCCCCGGCGTGGGCGCCGTAAAGGCCGAAAAGTATGGCGAGGCCTTCACCGGCCTGATACGCGAACACGCGGGGACGGTTAATAATTAACAGCACCTGTATATTTATGTGGTGTTAGTATGAAACAGGGTTTACAAGTACCATGCCTGAATGCTATCCAATGAGCCTCCGCGCGGCAAGCGCGAACCGACGGTTCGGCGGGGTATTAAACCAGACTTTGCGAATAAAGCCGGTGCCCGCCGGCTTCCCCCGCCGAAAGATCCGGGTATAAAGCGCCGGGTCAGGGCGCCGCGGCTCATCGGTTCCGCAAACCGGTTGTAACTGACCGGACGGGGGAAATATCCGCTGAGCCGTTTGCCGACGCATTCCCGGTAATACCATTTGAAACACCGGCATCCGCCGAGGTGAAACAATATCACGACAGTCATAACCCCGCCGGGTGTCAGGCGGCTCCGGGGAAGCCAGCGCCCGCCCCTACCGGACGGCTGAAGCAAACGGGCCTTGCGATAGCGCCCAAGCCCGGCACAAAAGTCACCGGCATCGCAAAAAATCCGGGTTATACGGCCGTTATCCATAAGAAACCCCTCCCGTTTCCTGTATAAGTTGTTTGTTTATCCCATTATATCATGTTCGGGCAGGGGTTTCTGCTTCCATCGAACTCACGTTATCATACTTTTTTTGTTACACAAGATGTACTTAAACAGGACATGAGTATTTACCCTGCCGGGAAAAAGTATGCGGTTGCCGCTTTTGCCGACATTGGGATTTACCAGATTATGAAATACAATCCTCAAACTAAAACCGCGTCTGCCATACCGGGAAAATCGCTCTGGTTTAATGTAGAATCGCAGCCGGTGTGGAATATGTATGAATACTCAAGCGAGGAAGAACTATCCATTCCTCAAAAACTGACGCTATTTGAAAAGGTAAATTGGGAACCTGTTACGCTCGTATTATCCGTGTTAAGGGATTTTGGCTATAAAACGGTATCGTTTGATTGGAAAACCTATTGGGCGGAAAATGAAGGCAGTCTCGACTGTACGGCGCATATAGTTCTCGACTGCGCTGCGGATAAAAACGGGAGTCGTGGAGCAGATTGGATTTACTACGACATGGAAAAGAACCCAGGCGCAGGCTGGAAATGGGCAACATGGAATTTCAGTTCTCCCATAGGGACGGTTGCGGACAGGCCATATATCAGATGTGCTTATGGGTACTATAAACATGAAAAGACGGATGGTTTCCT
>JAISLM010000129.1 GCA_031290855.1 Spirochaetaceae bacterium | reverse complement strand
GCGGGTACTGATTTCGTACCACACGCCCTGTTTCAGCATTCTTAAATGTCTCATGTAAATATATTGGTGTTTAACCCGCGGTTTGCTTTAACATACGGAGAAAAAAGGGAAAGGAGCCGGACCGGAAAGGCACTTCCGGCGGCGTGTGGAGGGGAGCTTTTCATCAAGTAAAATTTTTGCGGGCCAGGTTTAGAGCTTGCCGTGCGGAGGCTCATTAATTACATGTTGTTCACCTACACCTCGTCCGGATAAGGAAAGATGATCTTTTGCCGTAACCGTTCTCCTCCCCCCGCCAGGAATGAAAGGCCGGCTGTTAAGGTGTCTAGGTATACGGACTGGAGTTTGTGTAAACTCCGTAAGCTCAACGTGCGGCTTTGAGTCTCATTGGCTTAATCCGTTAAACAACGTAGAATTACATCTAAGGAAATTTTGTGGAAAAAATAGAATTGCTCGCGCCGGCAGGGAGCGCGGACGCTCTCGCCGCCGCCGTAAATCGCGGGGCGGACGCCGTGTACCTGGGCCTTAAGGACTTTAACGCCCGCCTGAGGAGCGCCAACTTTACCTACGCACAGGCGGAAGCCGCTTTACGCGCCCTGCGCCGCGCCGGGCGCAGGATGTACGTAGCCGTGAACACGGTTTTCGAACAGCGCGAGGCCGACCGTGTATATCAGACTTTGAAGTACCTGTCGAAGCTTGGGCCCGACGGTATCATCGTCCAGGATCTCGGCGTTGCGGGGATGGCCGCGTCCTGTTTTCCGTCTTTGAAGATTCATTCGTCCACGCAGATGAATGTCGCCTCGGCGAAGGCGGCCAACCTGCTTTCAAAGGACGGCGTGACGCGGGCCGTGCTTGCCCGCGAGCTCTCATTCGAAGAGATCAGGACGGTGCGTGAGAATACGAATATAGAGCTGGAGGTCTTCGTACACGGCGCTCTCTGCGTCAGCGAGTCCGGGCTATGTCTTTTTTCAAGTTATCTGGGCGGGAAATCGGCGAATCGTGGGATGTGTACGCAGGCCTGTCGGCGTCTTTACTTTGCCGGGGACGATGATGGCGCTTTCTACTTTAGCCCGCGCGATCTCCAGTTGCTGGAAAGGCTTTCGGCCCTTGTAAACGCCGGGGTGGACGCTTTCAAGATCGAGGGGCGGATGAAAAGCGCGGACTATGTGGGCTGCGTGGTCGGGGCGTACCGCGCCGTGCTTGACGCGCTTTTGGGCGGCGGCGGGGAGGGGCTTGTGCGCGACAGTATCGCAAGGGCGTCGGCGTTGCTGAAAAACGACTTCGCCCGCCAAAAGACGGTGTTCCGCTTCGACGGGGAGACCGGCGGATGGCTGAACCCGGAGCGGGACGGCGGCAGCGGCGTAAGGCTGGGCGTGATAGCCAGTGTGCGGAAAGAGGGCGGACTCTGCCGCGCCCTGATCAGGCCGGACGGGGAGGCGGACGAAGCGGTTCTGCCGAAACCGGGCGATTCCGTGCGGCTTCACCGCGCCGACGACTCGGCGCGGGCCTCGCATAAGCTCAAATCCGTCGAGCCCCGGACGGACGGCTCCTTCTGGTCGGACCTTCCTGAGGGTTTTGCGGCTGGGGACAGCGTCTACCTTATAAGCGTAAGGGAGATGTCACGGCGCTACAGGCCGCTTCTGAAAAAGGACGCGGACGAGGGGCGCGCTTCCAGGCGTCCCGGTTTCGAGAAAGCGCCGTTTGTAAGATTCCCGCCGCCAAGCCGGGATATGCTGAAGCTTTTTCCCGAAGGGCTTTACGTCTCTGTTTCACGGATCGAGGATATGTACGCGGCCCAGTCGGTGAAACCCGCCTCTCTTATACTTTCCGCTTCCGTCAGAAACGTTAAGCGCCTGCTCGACAGGAAGAATCCCCTGCCCTGGAAGCCGAAAGACACGGTTCTGTCGTTGCCGCCATTCTTTGCCGAAAGCGAGGCGGCCTTTTACGGGGAGGCGCTGGACGCTCTCCTGGAGGCGGGTTACTCGCGTTACGTTTTGAACAACCTCGCGCATATTCCGCTGCTAAAGAATAAAAACGCGGCCCTGGTTTGCGGGCCTTACCTTTACACATTTAACCGCTTTGCCGTTTCTTTTTTGTCCGCCCGCAAGCTATATTTTTTCGTCACGCCGCTGGAAAACAACAGGCAGAATCTGGAGCGGACTTTCGCATTGAACGAGCGGGACGGGGTTTTCGTTACCGTTTTCGCTTACCCCGCCCTTTTCCGAATAAGGGACGGACTGGGGGGAGGGGAGGGCGGTCTTTACGATTTTAGGGACTTCCACGACAAGCGTGGTGAGGAGTTCGCCCTGTTGAAGGAAGACGGCGCGTCATCCGTTATTCCCGCCAGGGCATTTTCGATAGTAGACAAGATTCCGTTTCTGAAGCGCGCGGGCTTCAGGCGCTTCATCGTCGATTTCAGCGGCCCGGCCCTGCGCAAGGCGGATTACAAGGCCGTGATGAAGGCGGCGGACGGGGCGTCCGTGCTGGACGGGACGAGCCGTTTTAACTGGAAAGATGGTTTTTTTACGGCGGACTGACCCGTCCCCGTCCGCGGGCCCAAATTGACGGCGGCAAAAAAACGGGTGTAAGATGTTTTTAACGCTTTATGAATTTTAACGAAGCAAATATTTTTAACCGGCCCAAATTTTTTGCGCTTTGCTGTCTGGGATCCGTCGTGTTAGTGTCCTTGATCGCAGCGATTAGTTTTTTTGCCGCGCTTCGCGGCGCGGAGGAGACGCTGGTTCCCGAAGTGCGCGGCAAAGATATCGTCGAGGCCCTGCTGGAACTTCAGCAGAAGGAACTGTATCCCCGTATCGACCTGCGGTATTCCGCCTCGGCGGCGGACAAGGGGCGGATTTTGGAGCAGTACCCCCGCGCCGGTTCCATCGTGAAGGCCGGGAGGCGCATAAGGCTGGTGGTGAGCCAGGGGGCGGCGCTTAGTTCCGTGGCCGACTATGTCGGTCGTGATGTCGCCGACGTGCGCATGGAACTGCAAACGATGTTTGCCTCGAACCCCCGTCCGCTTTTAATTCTGAAAGAGCCTTTCGTATACCGACGATCCGGCAAACCGGCGGGTACGATACTGGAGCAGAGCCCCGCGCCCGGCACGAACATATTTTCGCCCGTGGAGTTGGAACTTGTCGTGAGCGGCGGCACGGACGGCTACTCTCCGTAAAACGGCGCGTTAACAGTAGGCCTTTGCCCGCAGGGCGTTGCTTATCTCGTCTGTCCGCTTGAATATGCCGTACAGGAACGGCTTTAGTATGTACTTGATGTTGCGCGGCTTTATCGGCATACCCTTGGCTTGCAGTCCGCATTTTATCTGCTCAAACTCCCGTTGCAAAACCGGAATGAACGCGACACATATACAGACCATCAGCCCCGCGTCCCGCGGTTCAATCCTGAAAATCTTTAACGGAAGGCAAAATGTTTCAACGGCGTTTGCAAGCTGCATCGAATTGACGACACGCCTGAAGCTCTGGGTAATGTTGCAGACCAGCACGAGACGCGCTACGATCAGCAAGGCTTCCTGCCACGACGCGGCGATAAGGTTGATAAGGCCGGCCAAAATGATGAACGGCAGCACGTCGCGCATATACAGTAACGCGCTTTTGGGCGGAAGGCGCACAAAAATCATCATGCAAATATTAAATACCGCCAGAGCGCCTATCGCCCAAATATTGGAAACAAAGAATACGCCTACCGCGTAAACCGCCAATAAAAAAACTTTTAACATATTTTTCATGCGTCACTCCCTATAACAGTTGTAAGACTTTCAACAAGTTCGTCAACCGTGCGCGCCGCTTTACTGACATCAACATTACGCCCTCTAAGACGGACGATTATATCCATAATCAGCGGCATTTCCAGCGAAAATGATTTTAATTTTTCTACGTTTTCAAGCAGTTCGTCACGCCTGAATTCATGCCTTATCGAGCCTGAATCAAGGATAAGAATTCTGTCGGCGGACAAAACTTCGTCGATCACGTTAGTAACATAAACTATTGTAAGCCCCTGTTTATGAAGATCGACGATAATGTTATGAATATCTTTTTTGCCTTTTGGGTCAAGCATCGCCGTAGGTTCATCAAATATTATGCACTCACATTTCATGGCAAGGACGCCGGCAATCGCGGCGCGCTGTTTCTGCCCCATGGACAGTTCAAACGAATCGGTAAAGCGTTCTATATTCATCTTTTTTATCACTTCATCGATTCGGAGTTTGATGTCGTCCTGATTCAAACCAAGATTCTTTAGCGCAAACGCGATGTCGT
>JAISLM010000128.1 GCA_031290855.1 Spirochaetaceae bacterium | reverse complement strand
ATAATGAAATGGCTGAAGCAGACCTTCGCCATTAGGTACAACCGTGACAATGGACGGACGGGACACCTGTGGGGTGACCGGTACCGGTCGCGGATTCTGGAAGGGGAGCCGCCGGACGGCGGGGAAGCGGGGGAGGCGGCGGCGGGAGCCCCGCCGGCCCACGGCGGGGTCAGACCCCGCAGCGGGAACCGCCTCGCCGGACGCACGGCGGCGGGAACCACGTCGTCCCACGGCGGGGTCAGACCCCATCGCGGAAACCGGGCGGCCGGGGCCGCGTTTTTCCGCCTATACCCCCTCCCCGCAGCCCCTGAGCCCGGATAGGCGGCATAATCCGCCCGGAGAACCGCAGCGGCCGCCACTTCCTCCCCAAACCAAACCGGCCCAGGGGATACGTCTGCCCTGAAAGCCGAATTGCGGGCCAGGTTTAGCCTTCTGCGGCGGGGAGAAGCGCGGCAGCCTGCCACGCGGAACCCCCCTGGCCCCCCGCATTATCCTCACTTCCTTAAATCAGGAATTTCCGTCCGCCAAGCTGAAATTCCTGACTCAAAAACTCCAACGGACGGCCCGGAATTTGTAACGGCCTGGCACGTTCACGGAAAATCATTTTGACCCGGCGAAATCCCCGGACATCAACGGCCTTAACATCGTATATCAAACCCCACTGGCGGGGCCGGCCACTTGTAGCGGCAAGAAGCTTCGTGCTAGGATACTGTCAGTTTAATTTATAAGGAAGACATCAATGAATCTATTTAGTTTGCCCCTGTTGTTTGGGGCGCCTCAGGGGGCGGGAGCCCAGCCCGCAAGCGGTATGGAACAGATCATATCTTTTGCCCCTTTCATCGTGATAATCGCGATTTTCTATTTTCTGATAATACGCCCTCAGAATAAAAAGCAGAAAGAGACGCAGAGGATGCTCAGCGATCTCAAAAAGGGTGACAAGGTCATTACGGTAGGCGGCGTACACGGTACGATTGCCTCGGTAAGGGACGGTTCGGTGGTTTTGAAGGTGGACGACAATGTCAAGATTGAGTTTACCCGCAGCGCGGTGGCGTCCGTGGTAAGCGCTTCCAGAGAAGAAAAACCGGAAGCGCGGATCGAAGACAAAAAGCCTGAAACAGGCGAAACTTCAACTGAAAGCTGAGGCCGGCAAGGATTCGCCTTGCGGAATTTCGCGGGCGGATATTTACCGGTTTGGCCCAATCGGGGTTATTCATGAGTAAACGGTATAGATTTATCATAATTCTGTTGACTGTCGCGGTATGCGCCGCTTTTTTGGCGCCTACGGTGCGCTGGTATTTCTTTGTGCCCGCGCAGGACAAGATCATCGCTCTCGGTTCGCGGGAACAGATAAAAAACTATGCTTCGCGCAAGGCGGCAAGCGACCTTGGCCGTGTTATTGAAGCGGCTCGCGGCGGCGCGGACGTGCCTCCCGACATAGCATTTCTCCTCAAGGAAGCGAAAAGGATAAACGGCCTGGAAAAGTTGCCTGCGCCCGAAAGATGGGACGCCAGGGCGGCCTTGAACGTTTTTGTCGACAAAAACGAGGTGCAGGGTATACTTGAGGACCATTACCGGAATTCGATATTCAAGCTGAAAGACCTGCAAAAGAACGCGGTACAGCTCGGGCTGGACCTTTCCGGGGGCCTGTCTATCGTGCTTCAGGCGAATCTGGCGGCTTACGAGGAGAAGCTGGGCCATACGCTCAGCGAAGATGAACGGAACGGCGCTATCGCGCAGGCGCTCGAGGTGCTGAACAACCGCATAGACCGTTTCGGCCTCACCGAGCCTGTGATACGGCGGCAGGGCGTGGATCAGATATATGTCGAAATTCCCGGTACTGCCGACCCGGAACGGATCAACGACATCATCATGGGCAAGGGCAGCCTGACCTTTCAGATAGTGGACGAGGAGGGACTGGAAGCGTTCAGCCGCTACTACGAGGCCAACCCCGGCACAACCTTTGACGGACAGGGGAACCTTGCCGATCCTACGATCATTCCCGCCGACTGCGAGGTGCGCGGCGTGTACACGAAGGACCGCTACGGCCTTGACGAGTTTACCGGCTATACCGTTATCAAGAAAGAGGTTGGGCTGGACGGCAACCACATCAAGGATGCCCGCGCCGAGCGCGACAACCTGGACGGGAGGCCCGAGGTGAACTTCCAGCTTGACGACGATGGCGCTATCATCTTTGAGAAGCTGACGTCCGCGAACATAGGCAAGCGGCTTGCGACGGTTCTGGACGACAGGGTGCGCTCACAGGCCACGATACAGAGCACGATACGGGAGTCGGGTCGTCTTACCGGTTTTAGCGCGGACGAATCAAACAACTTGGCGATGATCTTGCGGTCCGCCGCGCTCCCTGTAGAACTGGAGGTCGCGAACCAGCAGACGATAGGCGCTTCGATGGGCGAGGACACGATTTACCGCGGCCTGTACGCGCTGCTCGGCGGGCTTGGGGCCGTGATGGTATTCATGCTCGCCTTCTACAAGATAGCCGGGTTCAACGCGGTTGTCGCCCAGATATTCAACATCTTCATCATGTTCAGCATCCTTTCCGCGTTCAACTTTACGCTGACGCTGCCGAGCATAGCCGGCTTCATCCTGACGATCGGAATGGCGGTCGACGCCAACGTTATCATATTTGAACGTATAAAGGAAGAATTGCTTCTCAAGAAAACGCGCAAGGCGGCGGTGGAGGCCGGTTTCAACAAGGCCTTCTGGGCGATCATGGACGCCAACATCACAACGTTCATAGCGGCGCTGTTCCTGTCGCAGCTGGGTTCCGGCCCGATTCAGGGTTTTGCCGTTAGCCTCGCGATAGGCGTTTTTTCGTCCGTGTTTACGGCCCTGTTCGTGTCGCGCCTGATATTTGATTTCGGTACAGACGTATTGGGCAGCCGGAACGTTTCGATAAGCTGGAGGATAAAGTAATGAAGCGCATCATCAAATTTTCAAGGTTTTTCCTGCCGGCTATGCTGCTTTCCCTGTTGCTGGTAGCCGGCGGTCTTGCCGTTTACCTGGCGAAGGGCGGTTTTAACCTCGGCATCGATTTTAAGGCCGGCCTGATTCAGGAGGTGCGGATCGCGCCAAGCGCTTTCAGCGTCACTTACGGCGGGAAGGGGAACGCCACGTTTTCCTTCACCCGCTCAGGCGTGGAACTCGTTATCTCCGGGGCCGACACGGACGGCGCGACGTATACCTTTAACTTTGCTGACTATACCACTCTTGACAGCCTGGTTGCGGCGCTTACAGAAGTGGTTGACGGCTTAAGCGTTGAGACGGAAGCGCCCGGCAACACGGCGACCGCCTGGTTCATACAGAACGCGCACGGGAATCCCCAGATAAACGCCGAACCTTACGTGGTGCACTACCTTGCGCCCGGAAGCCCCGATGTCGAGGCCGAGGTACGCGAAAGCCTCGCCTCGATTGAGGGGGTGTCCGTACAGGCTCTCGGCCTGTCGTCCGACCGGCATTTTTTGATCCGGATGGACGAGGGTGCGGGTGAGAACGGAACTATAGATTCGGACGAGATAGCAAGGCAGCTTGAAGAGTCGTTTGGCCCAGGCGAGGTGGTCATAAGCCGGTCGGATTTTGTGGGTTCCCGTTTTTCAAAACAACTTGCGGATCAGGCCGGCATACTGATGTTTCTTACGCTGCTTTTGATCCTGATATACGCTTCTGTACGGTTTAAGCCGCAGTTCGCGATAGGCGCGGTTCTCGCGATAGCGCACGACGCGCTGATAATGGTAGCCTTCATTGCCTGGTCACGGATGGAATTCAACACAACGACTATAGCGGCGATACTTACGATACTCGGTTATTCGATAAACGATACGATAGTCGTTTTTGACCGCATACGCGAAGTGCGCCGCCTGTACCCCGATGACGGCTTTACGAGTCTGCTTGACCGCGCGATCACGGAAACCCTGGGGCGCACGATAATAACAACGCTTACGACGATGCTCGCCGTCATGTCGCTGTACATATTCACATCCGGCTCGATGAAGGATTTTGCGCTTGCTTTGCTTGTCGGCATGATTTCCGGCGTATACTCTACGATATTCATAGCCTGCGGTTTTGCCTCCTTCTGGCAGAAACACGTAAAGAAAGAAAAGCGTAACGAGGCGGCAAGGGGCTCCGTCGGCGCTCCGGTAAAAACAGCCGGGGCCTAAACCTTGCGGGTAGTTATACTGGCCGGCGGTCTGGGCACCCGCCTGTCGGAAGAAACGGATATCCGGCCAAAGCCTATGGTCGAAATCGGCGGGCGTCCGATACTCTGGCACATAATGAAGATATACTCCTATTGGGGCTTTAACGATTTTATCGTTCTGACGGGCTATAAATCACACGTCATCAAGGAATTTTTCATCAACTATTACACGCGCTATTCGGATATTACTGTTGATATGCTGAACAACGCGGTGGAACTGCATAAGACAAGAACCGAACCGTGGAAAGTCACGATGCTGTATACGGGGGCCGACACAATGACGGGCGGCAGGCTGCTCCGGGCGCGTGAATACCTTGGCAATGAACGCTTTCTGCTTACATACGGGGACGGTGTCAGCGATGTTTCCGTGCCCGACCTTATCCGCTGCCATGAGAAGGCCGGCAGGGTCGTGACGCTTACGGCGGTTCAACCCGCCGGACGTTTCGGCGGCATATTGATAGACGCGGACGGTTTGATAAACAGTTTTGAGGAAAAGCCGAAAGGCGACGGTTCATGGATCAACGGCGGCTTTTTCGTGGTGGAAAGCGCGATTTTTGAATATTTGAAGGGCGACGGCACGATGCTTGAGCGCGAACCGCTCGAAACGCTTGCGCGGGAGGGGCAGCTTAACGCGCACAGGCACCGCGGGTTTTGGAAGGCAATGGACGCGCTGCGCGACAAGAATGATCTGACAAACCTGTGGCTCTCCGGCAAGGCCCCCTGGGCGCTCTGGCTATGATGCGGTATGGATGTTTTTGAAAAGAAATATATGGTAACGGTCGGCGACGTGGATACTGACCGTTACATCAAGCCGTCGGTTCTGTTCGACTTTTTTCAGAGTATTACGACTGAGCACGGCGAAGATTTGGGTGTCGGCCTTGACGTGATGTTGGGCAACAGGCAGGGCTGGATACTCTTGCGGTTTTCCGTGCTGATAGAGAAGCGCCCCGTGTTTGCCGATATGCTGACGATCAGAACCTGGCCGCAGGGATTTGACAGGCTGCTCTGTATGCGCAACTACGATGTTTTGAATGGGGCAGGCGAGACTCTGGCGCGCGCCAGCAGTTCCTGGCTGATACTGGACATAGAGAAGCGCCGCCCGCTCCGCCCGACCTCCCTTATCGTTCCGCTGCCGCTGAACGAGGGCAGGGATTATCTGGAAGGGGGGGCACGGAACGTCGCGCGGCAGGAGGGCCTTGTAAAAACGGGCGAGAGGATGGCCCTTTACTCCGACATAGACTTTAACGGACACGTAAACAACGCCCGTTACATCCAGTGGATACAGGATATACTGCCGAAAGACTTCTTCAAAAACGCGGCGAAACTCCGTATCGACATAAACTATGTAACCGAAGTTGTGCCGGGCGAAACCGTGGAAATATATTCGTCCCAGCCCGGCCCGGTCCGCGAGCTTGCGCTGGAAGGCCGCAAGGCGTCCGGTGCGGAGACGGCTTTCCGCGCCTGGATAAAAGTTGGCGGATAAATCGATCAGCGGCCGCGTCGTATTCATCGACTCAGGCGCGGGCGGCCTTCCCTACCTGGGCGCTTACGGCGCGTCGAACCCGAAACGGCCCCTTCTGTACGTTGCAGACAAAAAGAACTTCCCATACGGCGAAAAGACAAAGGCCGGCCTCGTCTCGCTGTTGATCGACCTGACGGCGCGTATACTGAAACATTTTTCGCCGGCCTTGATCGTTCTGGCCTGCAACACGGCCTCCGTGTCGGCGCTTGCGGAGCTTCGGCAGCGCTTCCCCGGTACGGACTTTGTCGGCACAGTCCCCGCCGTAAAACCGGCCCTGCTTTCCAGCGTGAAAAAACACGTAGCTGTCCTTGGAACGGAACGGACGCTGGAGGACGAGTACATAGGCCGCCTCGCGGAAAGCACGGCAAACGCCTGCAAGATAACACGGATCGCCGCCGCTGAATTAGTCGGCTTCGTCGAGAGCCGGATTGATTACGCGGACAGGACGGAAAGAATCGCGGCGGCAAAAAAATACATAGACCTAGTGCGGAAAAGCGGGGCGGACGCGCTAGTGCTGGGCTGTACTCACTTTTTATTTTTGCTGGACGAATTCAGGGAAGCGGCGGAACCCGGCATCCGCGTATTCGATTCTATCGACGGGGTCTGCCTCAGAATAGAAGCCATACTGTCGAAAAGACCCGCGCCCGCCACCGCGACACGGCGGACCGGGCAGCCGAATCTGTTACTCGTCACGGGCGGCGAGAGCGGCGACGAAAAATGGGCGCGGCGGGCGGCGCGTTTCGGCCTGACGCTTGTCGGGACGCCGGGTTGGGACGATGAATGATGACGACAGCGGCGGGGTGCGTCATATCCGGTTCGTGCAACGTCTTCACGGTAAAAACGGAAGGCGGGCCGCCCCTGATCCATGAGTGTCGCATAAAAGGAAAGGTACTGAAGGATGCGCTAGGCCTCTACAACCCGCTTGCGCCCGGCGACCTTGTGGAGTTCGATCCGGCATCCGGCCTGATACTGTCCCTGCTGGAACGGCGCAACGTGTTCGCCCGCTTCAACACGAAGGCGGCCTCGCCCCAGTTGCTGGCGGCAAATGTCGACGCCGTTCTCTGCCTCGCCACGCCCGCCTCGCCGCCTTTCCGTCCGCGGTTTTTGGACCGCCTCTTGTTGCAGGCGGACGCGGCGGAAATCCCGGCCCTGATAGTCTGCAACAAGACCGATCTGTTTCCGGCGCTAGGCGTCGACAAGCGCCGCGCAATCGAAAGACGCCTGGAGGATTTTGAGCGGCTCGCTTACCCTGTTTTGCGCGTGTCCGCAAAGACGGGTGAGGGTATAAAAATCCTTGAAGCGAAACTGAAAGGCGTGCGGGCCGTGCTAGTGGGGCAGAGCGGCAGCGGTAAGACAAGCCTTATAAACACGCTGCTGCCCGCCGCCGGACAGAAAACGGGCGAACTGAACAAGAAGTACGACCGCGGAAACCACACCACCGTGATGTCCGTCCTGTTTGATGACGAGGCGGCGGGTTTCAGCCTGATCGACACCCCCGGCATACGCTGTCTTGTGCCCATGGGCCCGGCGCCCGGCGACATTCAAACCCTGATGCGGGACTTCGCGCCGTTTGCCGGCAAATGCGCGTTCGGCCTTTCCTGCACACACCGCGCCGAACCGGGCTGCAAGGTTCAGGCTGCGCTGGCAGCCGGCAAGATTCACGAAGACCGCTTCGAAAGCTACCTCCGCATCACGGAAGAACTCGCCAAACAAGTGACACGCAATTAATGAGTAACGGGCGGCGAGTTATGGAAAACCTTCTTGTTAATCAAACCCCTTTATCAAACTGGAACTTATGGAAGAAGGAGGCCGGCCTCCCCTCTAACGGGATCCCGAAATGCCTCATTTTAAAATGTAACTTTAGGCCCGGTTGCCTCATTTAGAAAAAAGTAACTTTAGGCCGCCGGATTCCTTTGCGAAGAAGGGGACCTGGCGGCAACGGCTTCCCGCAACGCGAGGATGGCCTTGTTGACAGTGTGCTGTAACTGAACCGGATTGTAAAGTCCGTAAAGCCGGGTGAGTTCCGTTTTTACTTCCGGCTGGAGCGCCTCCGATTCCAGAAGACGCTGATAGGGGCTGCGGGGTTGATCGTATTTTTTGATCTCTTTGGAACCGACCTTTACTTTGCTTTCAAGCTTCATAGTGGGCATGAAGAAATTGAGGAGGGG
>JAISLM010000127.1 GCA_031290855.1 Spirochaetaceae bacterium | reverse complement strand
GTGCGCGGTCTCCCGGAACACCCGGCCAAACAGCGCCAGGGCCTGGCCCCTTCGGAACAGGGGTTCCCGGTTGTTGACGCGGGTACTGATTTCGTACCACACGCCCTGTTTCAGCATTCTTAAATGTCTCATGTAAATATATGGGCGTTTGCCCGCGTTTTGCTTTAACATACGGAGAAAAAAGGGAAAGAAGCCGAACCGGAAAGTACCTTCGACCTTCCGGCGGGGGATTTTCATCAGGTAAAATTTTGCGGGTCAAGTGTAGAGCTTGCCGTGCGTAGGCTCATTGCTTGCTGATTGGCGGGACAAGGCGCCGTGTTGTATAATGTTGCCGTTATGGACATTGTATCGTGGAATGTGAACGGCATAAGGGCCGTGGAGAAAAAGGGCTTCTGTGAATGGCTGGCCGCTGAGGGGCCGGATATACTTTGCGTTCAGGAAACGAAGGCTGAGCCGGGGCAGCTTTCCGACGATCTGAAAAACCCGGTTAGTCGGGACGGTGCACGGTACAGATCGTACTGGGCAAGCGCCCAAAAAAAAGGCTATTCGGGAACGGCGATATACACAAAGACCGAACCGCGGGACGTGCGCTTTTTGGGAATAAAGGAATTTGACGACGAGGGGCGCGTCTTGGCGGCCTTCTACGGGGACTTCGTGTTGATATCGGCCTACTTCCCGAATTCGCGGAACGGCGGGGCGAGACTCCCATACAAACTTGATTTTTGCGCGGCCATGCTGGAATTCTGCAAGACCTTCGCCGCCGGAGCAGGGCAGGGCGTTATCCTGTGCGGCGATTACAACATAGCGCACAAACCGATAGACCTGGCCCGTCCGAAAGAAAACGAGGGGAACGCGGGCTACTTGCCGGAAGAGCGCGCATGGATGGACACCTTTACAGGAGCGTCATTCATCGATACGTTCCGCTACTTCCACCCTGACGAACCGGATAACTATACATGGTGGTCGTACCGGGCCGGCGCCCGCCGCAAGAACATCGGGTGGAGGATAGACTATTTCTGCGTGGACGCCCCGTTTGCGGCAAGGCTTAAATCATCCGAAATAATGCCGGACGTGACGGGTTCCGATCACTGTCCCGTAAAACTGACCGTCCTGTAAAACTTAGTATCGGGGGGTAAAGTATGAAAATTAAATACAATTCGCCCGTCATTTTGACGTTTGTTTTTTTATGCACGATCATCCTGTTTTTGAATCAGACACTGTTTCACAATCTGATAAGGTACTGGTTCTCCGCGCCGGGGAAGGAGACCTTCTCGCCATCGGATCCGCGCAACTGGATCGACCTTGTAAGCCACGTACTGGGGCACGCGAACTGGAATCATCTGACCGGCAATCTGCTGATAATTCTGATCGTGGGGCCGATGCTTGAGGATATTTACGGTTCCGCTCCCTTGGTGCTGATGATGCTGGTAACGGCCCTTGTCACGGGCGGCATAAACGTTCTGTTCTTTTCTACCGGGCTGCTGGGGGCCTCCGGCGTCGTTTTTATGATGATACTGCTTGCCTCGTTTACCAATTTCCGCAAAGGCGAGATACCGCTTACGTTTATACTCGTGCTGGTGTTCTATATCGGGAACGAGGTGGTCTCGACGTTCAGGAATGACGGCATAGCCCACTACGTGCATATAATCGGAGGTTTTTGCGGCAGCGTGTTCGGGTTTTTTCGAAAGACGCCGCCCGCGTCAATTGCCGGAAGCTAGTGTTCCCCTAAGTCTAAAAGCACTTGACAATTACCGAATCCTCCCCCGATAAAGCAACCGGGTGAGGGAGAGAGGCATTACGACAACGGCGTGGAATTCATCAACGGGACGCTGCCCGAATGGTGACTTGCACGGCATACCGGTCCGGCACGAACCAGGCCCTGTCACAAAAACGATAACTGTTACGCCGGGCAAAAGAACTTCGACGCCGTACGGAAAACGGCCGGCTGCTGCCGTTTTGATATTCAAGCTGGTGTCGAAAGAAAAACAGGCCGGCGGGCGGTACAAAAAAGTTTACGGGAGGGAACCCCGGACGCTGTGGGAGCGGCTGGTACAGTCGCCTGATATTTCAGAGGAAAGCAAGGCTGAACTGCTATGGAGGCGGGCCTTGTATAACCCGGTTGAATTGAACCGGAAGCTGAACGGGGCGGTGGAAA
This sequence comes from Spirochaetaceae bacterium, assembly GCA_031290855.1. Lineage (GTDB taxonomy): Bacteria > Spirochaetota > Spirochaetia > Treponematales > Breznakiellaceae > JAIRMY01. Next base: position 9,626 of record JAISLM010000127.1, on the reverse strand, counting down.
ACCTGTTGAAGCGCAGCCGTGAAAAGGGCTGCACTGAAAACACCCCTTGTCAGGAAGGAGGAACTTATACCCCCTCGGCCTCCGCGGCGTGTCTGGTTTCCGCCATGCTAAATTCCCATACCGTTGATCCGCAATGCAATCGCTATTTTCACCCTAAACGTAACGGTTAAACCCGCTTTGGCCGGCGATCTCCAAAGTTTGATCGATCTCGCGATCGGTATGGGCGGCGGACACAAACAACGCCTCGAATTGGGCGGGAGCCTGATAGACACCGTTTTCCAGCATATAAGAAAAATAGACGGAGTACCGTTTTGTATCGGACCTTAATGCGGAGGAAAAATCGCGGACAGGCCCGCGTGTAAAAAACAGCGAGCCTATGGAGCCTATACTGTTTACCGTACAGGCCGCGCCCTTTTTTTGGGCGATTTCCGCAAGGCCGCCGAACAGTCTTCCGGCCTGCACCTCGATGCTCCGGTACAGTTCCGGGTGATCGCGCAGGAAAATTAACTGCGCTATACCGGCGGCCATTGCGATCGGGTTGCCGGACAACGTACCGGCCTGGTAGACAGGGCCGAGCGGGGCGACCATCTCCATCACACCCCGTCTGCCGCCGTAAGCACCGACAGGTAGGCCCGCGCCTATTATCTTGCCGAAACAGCTTAGGTCCGGTCTTATGCTGAACATGCTTTGTGCCCCGCCAAAACCAAGCCTGAAGCCGGTGATAACCTCGTCGAATATAAGCAAAGCGCCTTCCTGCGTACATAAGTCGCGCAGGCCTTCAAGGAAACCCTTTTCCGGCAGCACGACGCCCATGTTTGCGGCGACCGGTTCCACGATCAAGGCGGCGATTTCGTTTTTGTTACGTTCAAAGAGGGCGGCCACGCTGTCCAGGGAATTGAAGGTTGCGACAAGTGTGGAGGCGGCGACCGCCGTGCCCACCCCGGCGCTGTCCGGGCTTGCTCCGCTTAGAAGGCCGGAACCGGCTTTTACAAGCATACTATCCGCATGTCCATGGTAGCAGCCTGCGAATTTGATGATTTTTTCACGTCCGGTGAATCCGCGTGCGGTACGTATCGCGCTCATCACGGCCTCCGTGCCGGAATTCACAATCCTGACCATATCGAGGGACGGTACAGCGCCGCAGAGTAACTTTGCCATAGTGGTTTCCGCCTCGGTTGCCGCCCCGAAACTGAGGCCCCTGCCCAGGGCATCCATGATCGCGCTTATTACGACGGGGTTGTTATGTCCGAGTATCGCGGGGCCCCAAGAGCCAACATAGTCTATGTACCTGTTGCCGTCCTCGTCAAACAGGTAAGCGCCGTCCGCCCGCCTGATGAATACCGGCTCCCGCCCGACAGCCCTGTACGCCCGTACAGGGCTGTTCACGCCGCCGGGCATGTACTTTACGGCTTCTGAAAACAATTCATGAGATCTTGAAAATGTCATGCTTTATTTTAACCGCCCATGCGCGGGATTGTAAATGATTTGCACTCCGTGTAATTAACAAGTGAGCCTGTTCCAAAACTAATTGACTGTGCGCTAAAGCGCACGGTTTTGGACCAGGCTCTTGCAGTTTTTGAGGCCTTTGGCCTTTCGGCTTTCATCCTTACAAAACCGCGAATTTCAAGGTTACTGTACAAGCGAAGCTTGTCTCCCCAAAACTTCAGTTTTGGGAAAGCCTCGATAATTTCACCCATAAGAATCACGGGCGGTGCGAACCAAGGGTTGCCTTGAACCTCCTGCTTTTCATTTTGTCTTGTCCACCCGGACCTTCTCCCGGTGAATGCGTAGGCATCCTATACGGGGAACGCTTAAAGAACCCCCTTATTAGTATTTTGTGTTCCCGCAAGAGATTATTCCTGTAATGCGAAATTGCCGAAGGACGGATGGTACCGGCGAAGGGTTTTACAGCCGGTGGAAACGGTGTATAGTTACGAAAGGTCAAACATGAAAAGCTTACGAATAAGATGCCGGAGCGGAAATTATCTGCTGGTAAGATTTGGGTTGTGTAGGGCAAGTTTGCCCAAACGCGGGCGAAAACTGATGAAGGGTTTGTGTAGCCGGAAAAGGGCTTTAAAAGCGCCGTGCAGACAGAGTGTAATAAGATGGATGTAAGGGTTGCGCCGCACAGGTTCGACAGGGATCTTCGTGTGCCGGCGTCTAAATCGCACACGATACGCAGGCTGCTTGTCGCGGCTTTCGCGGACGGAGTTTCCGCGATACGCTACCCATTGGACTCGCTCGACGCGCGGTCTTGTCTGGCTGTTTGCCGCGCTCTGGGCGCGGAGCTGCGTGAGACGGCGGGTGAGGGCGGGATCGAGCGTTGGGACCTGCGCGGGCTGGGCGGCCCGGGCGGGATACGCCGTCCCCGCGCCCCGCTTGACGTGGGTAATTCGGGGACGAGCCTTTTCCTCGCGCTAGCGCTGGCGTCGCTCGGCACGGCGGATATAACTTTCACCGGTGACGAGCAGATCGCGCGTCGTAGCGCGACGCCGCTCCTTGACGCGCTCTCCGCTCTAGGCGTGACGGTCGTTTCCGGCGGGAACGGCTGTGTGCCGATAACGGTGCGGGGCCCCTGGCGGGGCGGGGCGGTCAGTATCGAATGCCCGACGAGCCAGTATCTGTCCGCGCTGCTTCTCGCCGCGCCGCTCGCCCCGGCGGACGTCGTCACCGAGATCGATGTCCCGCTGCTGAACGAAAGGCCGTACATAGAGATGACGCTAGCCTACCTTGACGCGCAGCGGGCGGACTATAAGAGGGCGGACGATCTTTCGCGCTTCGTGGTGCGGGGGGGCACGACATACCGGCCTATGGACGGGCCTGTCAGCGCGGACTTTTCGTCTGCGGCTTTCCCGGCCTGCGCCGCGGCTGTGAGCGGCGGCAGGGCCGTACTGCGCGGGCTCGACCCGGACGATTCCCAGGGTGACAAGGCGTTCTTCGCTATGCTGCGCGAGGCGGGCTGCAAGGTGGAATGGTCGGCGGACGCGGTCGGCGGACGGCTGGTAACGGTGGAAGGTGAGGGGAGGCTGCGCGGGGGCTGTTTCGACCTTAACGACACGCCGGACTTGCTTCCGGCGGCGGCGGTCCTCGCGGCGTTCGCGGAGGGCGAGACGCGCCTTGTTAACGTCGCCCATGCCCGGATAAAGGAGACCGACCGCATCGCGGTGATGGCGGCGGAATTGGGCAAACTTGGCGTGGACTGTGCGGAACTGCCGGACGGGCTGGTGATACGGGGCGGGAGGCCGCCCAGGGGCGGTCTTGTGGACGGGCACGGCGACCACCGCGTCGTGATGGCTCTGGCCGTCTGCGGTCTGGGCGCACGGGCACCGGTCATCGTTACCGGCGCGGAAGCGGCCTCCGTAACATACCCGGGCTTTCTGGAACTGCTCGGCTAGTCTTAGCCAGCCGTCCGGACAACGGGGGTGGGGTGGGGTGGTGGGGGGCAATGCGGGGGCCGCTTAGTCTTTGTTGATTTCGTAGATATCTTTGAATTTATCGGCAATGCCAAAGAAAATTTCGGTAATGGCGGGATCGAAATGCGAACCCTTGCTTTCCATTATCTTCTCAACCGCCGTTTCGTGGGGTAGTTCCGTTTTGTAGCTTCTTTTCATTCGGAGCGCGTCGTAAACGTCCGCAATCGCGACGATGCGGGCGGAAAGAGGTATCATGTCGCTTTCGATCTGGTAGGGGTAGCCCTTGCCGTTCCATTTTTCGTGGTGGGACAGCGCGATCTCTTTTGCCATCGGATTCGGGTATGTCGAAAGGATGAACGCGCCGTTCTTTGTATGCTCTTTCATCACCGTCCATTCCCAGTCAGATAGCGGGCCTTCCTTGTTCAGTATGTCGTCCGGCGTACCGATTTTGCCGACATCGTGCATCGAAGCGAGGAAACCGATGTTGTCTATGAATTCCGCGTCTATCGAATCGTAGCCTTTCCGGTTAAACAGCGCCTTAGCCAGAACCTCAGAATAGTAATTGACGCGGGTTATGTGTTTGCCCGTGTCGTTATCCTTCAGCTTGGATGCCTCCAACAGACTCATGAAGACGCTGCGCAGGAGGCGCTTGTTTTCTTCGGTGACATCGTCAAACATCACGGTAAAGTCCACGGGCGACCTTATGTTCATCTGCGCGGGGAATATGTAGACCCGTGTAAAAACCGTGGGGCGCTCGCGCGATTTTATGTGGGCGGTTCCGCGCCATGAAAAGCCGTTTGCGCCTTGCAGTATCGCGGCCCGTATCGCCTTAACGTCTTCAATCTGAAAATGCTTGCCAAAAACATCGAAGAACAGGTTGCCGTCAAGCGAAAAGAGACCAGTAAAGAATTTCCTGCTGGAGGGGTTCGCGTATATGATCCTGAAATTGTTATCTATGCAGATTACCGGAAATATACTGGAATGGAACAGGGCCATCGGCCTCATCTCGTGAATTTGCGCGGAACCTGGCGGATATTCTCCGTTGGACACGGGCGGGAGCGGCGAAGTTCTGCCCTGCGTCATGTCCGGGTTTGCGGCCAAGTGCTGGACGGCGCTGCCGCCCGCTGCCGCATAGGGCTTACCGGGGGAAGGCGCCCCGTTGTGAGCTGTCAATCTGTTTGAAACAATCCTTATGTCTGTCATATACTTTTACGAATATAAAGGGGTGCGGAAACCCGCGTATCCCCCATAAACTTCAGTATATACGTTTCTTTAGCGTATTGCAATAGCCTAAGGGCCCGACTGCCGCAAGGGAGCTCCGTCACGACAAGCGCGTCGGGCAAAAGACAGGAAAGCGCCTGACGGACTGGATCGGCGCCGTTACCGGTGAGCAGCACCGTCCGCTCCGCAGGGTTCGCCGTCTCACGGAGAGAACCCGCTATATGCCCCGCAAGTTCCTCTGCGCCGCAGTCAAAATAGCCGCTCAGCCTTTGGCCCTTGCGGTACAAGGCGCTGAAGAAGCGGCGCTGTTTCGCGTCAAGAAGCGGCACGCAGAGGTAGGGGCAGGGGGCGAAGGGACGGGCCATGCAGTCCAGCGTAGGCACGGAAAGAAACGGTTTTCCGAGGGCGAGCGCCATGCCCTTAACCGCGGAAAAACCTATCCTTAGGCCGGTAAAAGACCCCGGCCCCTTCATGCAGACAAAAATGTCGAAAGCCTCCCGTTCAATCCGCGCAAGTTTGGTAAGCGCGTCAACGGCGTCAAAAAGAAGTTCGGAATGTCTTGTTCCCGCGTCCGCGTCAAAAGAAAAAACACCCGCTTCCGTGGAAATTCCTACGGAAAGCAGCTCTCCGGCAGTGTCTATCGCAAGTATGTTCAATTTAACATCCGGCAATCCGTGCCTTTGTTGACGGTGATCCCGCGCCCGCCGCCGCTCGAAATTCTTATTTCTACATATATAGTATCCGCAGGCAGGCATTCTGCTATGCGCCCGCCCCATTCGACTAGGCAGACGCCTTCTCCGTATAAAATTTCGCCGCCGCACGATGCCTCAAAATCTTCCGCGCCGGAAATCCTGTAGGCGTCTATATGGTAGACAGGAACACGACCTTCGTACTCATGCACTATCGTGTAGGTGGGACTCGTCACAGGCTCTGTTACGCCAAGAGCGCGGCAGATTCCGGCGCAAAGGCAGGTTTTTCCCGCCCCCAGTTCTCCGTCCAGGGCCACAACGTCGCCCGGCTTTAAGGCGCGGCCCAAAACCATGCCAAAATCAAAAGTTTCTTCGTAAGACTTGGTAAAGGCCGGCGTGTTCCGCCCCGTAAAATCGCTTGCGGACGGATCGGGCGAGACTTTTTTACAGGGGAAGTTTGCCTTCGGAGTCGAGGTATTCAATCTTTTTCTTTATTTCTTTGAGAAGCGGAAGCAGCGGATAATCAACCTGGCCGGCCAGGTTGATTACCGTTTCCTTGATACCCAAAGGAGAAGTCTCGATGACCCAACTGATCTGCATATCATGTTTTTTGCCGGCAAATTCTACGATGGCTTTGCCGTCATATACGCGCCTGTAGTAAATCGGCACGTCCTTGCGAACCATTTCTGTTATATCGACAACAGTCATCTTACATCCATCCTAATTTAAAAGTAAGCTATTTGGCAATACCGGCGGTTTAAAAATACTACGCCCGCCGTCCGCCATGAGACCGGGCGCCGGCTTACCGACAAGCGGGCGCGTCGATTCGCCGTAAGCCTGCCGCAAAGCGGCCTTCAAAACGCCGTCCCGCCCAGCTAACCGTAGTCAAAAATAAACTCATTTATGTCCAAAATCGTTTGTTTGGACAATTTAAGAAATTTTATGTGGTAAATAGATATGCCCGCTTCTCTGTTGATCCGTACAATTTGTCCAAGCGCGGCGCCGGAATGCCGGCTTACGCTAAATTCTATTTTTATCAGCGTGTTGATTTTTAAAACGTGGGGCGTCATTATCGCGCATCCGCCCTGAGAAATATTCTGTATGATTCCCATGTATGTGGTACCATTCTGCAATACGAGTTTTTTTTTACCTTTTGAAGGCTCGTCCTTCGCAAGCACTAAATAAAATTTGCAGTTAATGTTTGTAATTTTTCTGCGGAAGTTTCGCAACGCTTCTTTTCCGCTGTTTCTTTCGGAGGACAGGTATAATTCAACGGTGTTTCTGACGGAAAACAATTCCAATAGTTCGGCTTGGGCGTCATCCGCGCGCTTTTCACGTAAAATCTTTTTATAGGCAAGCTTAAAGTTTTCGTCCACTTTGGCATCGCTAAGCAAATTCGTGTAAGGATCGCCGCCGTTAGACCTTAATGTTTTTTCCAAAATGTACGCTTCGTTTTTACTAATACCCAAAAACTTTACCTTATTGTAAAAAGCGCCGTCTATTTTCGGGCCCGCCTTTGTTTTGATCGCTATGCCCTTACCCTTGAAAACGGCGCTGTTTTTTATCCGTTTTGAAACATTCATAAAAACTATCAGGGCTATAAGAGCGGTAAAAGTAATGACAAAGCCGATCGTGTCCGCCGGGTTTGACTGTATTTCAAACTGGGTAATTGATTGCAGGCGGTAAAGGTGCGTCATAAAAAACATTTTACCGTCCCGTGGCCGGAGAAAGTTTTTCTTTTAGAACCGTATATATGTTTTTGACACGCGGCGCTATCTCGTATTCCGCCAAATCTCCGGACAGAACCATATCTTTATTTTGATAGGCCGCAAGAAATTCTTTTAACGCGGATTTGAACTCTTCAAACAAGATAGAATATCCGGCGTCCAATTTGTCCGGTATCGCGTATTTTAGCAGCTGAAACAACCTGAGCATCTTCTGCATAAAGTTGGAAAACCCCTGAATCGTCTCCGCCGCGCGCCTGTCGTTTCCAGTTTGAAAGTCAAGAGGCAAGTCTTCCAGGCGTCTTGTCTCTTCGTTCAGTTCGTTCTCCATCTCAAAAAACACCTCCAAAGGCTGCTCCGCCTCGGCATAACGCCCGTTTATCATGTCGTTAACAATTTTCACCGCTTCAACAGAAAAACCGCCGCGCAGGGCGGAGACAAGAACGTTGTCATGGTCTTCAAGAAAGGCGGCGGCGGGACTTTCCCGCCATAGCGCCTCGACAAGCTTCCGGTCCTTGCCCGCCCCCTGCCACGAGGCCAGCGCTTTTTTAAGGTGACCTAGGGCCTCCCCGTACAGCGTGGCAAAAGGTATTGTTTCTATCACCAAAGTTTCCGTGTCCTCAATACCGGCGTCAAAAAGCGCGTCCAGATCGCTGGTTTCGGCTTCGGCGCCGTCAACGCTTACGCGACTCAGACAAAAACCGCTCTCGTCCGCCCACCTTTCTATGCCCGCCAGTACATCGCCTATCGTTTTTTCGCTTTCAAACTTGATGTCCGCGACACTTCCGTCAATGAAGGTAATCATATAACTAATATATCGGAATGTAAACATAAAGATTAAGGAACAGGGCCCAAAGCGCGGACTTAATACACGAAAAACGCGGCTATCGGCCAGATTTTTTCCGTCTGGGGTGAAAGCGTCCGCGGATTTCGCCCGTCTGCGGTCCTGATATATTACGTTTACCGACCGCAAAAAACCGTGTACGGTTATTGTATGCCTAATTATTTACGCGCCGCCGTCATGATCGGGGTTTTCGCCGCCGCTCTTTCCTTTTTCGGATGCGGGAAAGAAGCGGCGGAAGAACACGCAGAATTTCTTTTTGGTACGGTTTGCTCGGTTCGCATACAGCAGCGGGGCAAAGATCACGTATACCGCAGGGTTTTTGACCGTTTGCGTGAGCTGGACGGTATCTTCAACGTGAATAAACAGGGAAGCGTTCTCTCCGAAATAAACGACAAGGCCGGAAAAAGGCCGGTCGGCGTTCCGGACGAAGTTATAAAAGTACTCGGCAGGGCCCTTTTCTTTGCCGAGCTTTCGGACGGGGCCTTCGATCCCACGATAGGGCCGCTGGTAAAGCTGTGGGGAATAGGCTCCGAAGCCGAGCGTGTGCCCGGGCGGGAAGAGATTGAACGAGCGCTCTCGCTTGTAAACTGGCGTGACGTCGTGCTTGACAGCGGGAACGGCACGGTTTTCCTGAAAAAAGAAGGCATGCTACTGGACTTAGGCGGAATCGCCAAAGGCTATGCGGCGGACGAGGCCCTGGAAATCATCAGGGATGCCGGCGTGAAAGGGGCCCTGATCGATCTTGGCGGAAACATAGTCGTTTACGGCAGGAAAGCGGCGGACGGTGCGCCGGGAAAAAGACAGCCCTGGAAGATAGGAATTCAGGACCCGCGCAAGGAGAGGGGCGAGTTCATCGGCGTCATCGACATGGAAGACGGTACGCTGGTAACATCGGGGGATTACGAGCGCTTCTTTGAGCGGGACGGCAGGCGCTACCACCACATCCTGTCTACAAAAACAGGCCGCCCTGCCGAAAACGAGATCAGCTCCGTAACCGTTGTCCGGGATTTGGCGCGGGAGGGCGGCGGCGCTTCAATGGACGCGGACGCGCTTTCAACAACATTGTTCGCGCTTGGTTATGCCGGCGCCTCTTCCTTCATATCGCGCTTTGACGGCGTCGGAGCGGTTTTCGTCCTGAAGAACGGTGAAATCCGCGTAACCCCGTCCCTGGCCGGGCGCTTCGTCTACTGATTTGGGCAATCTTTCCGTGTATGCCCTGCAGTGCGCCAATTAACGTTATACGGATTTTTTTTTGAAGCGCGAATTTTATGGCGCAAAAACTTCGTAAGGAGTCAGGCAGCCTAAAACCTTGCGAGGCCGGTTGTTGGTTTTATCGACGATTTTGTAAAGCTGTTTTTGGGTAAGGGTGTCGAAGGGTATTTTTTTAGGGAGGTACTGATGTATCAGCCCGTTGGTGTGTTCGTTGAGGCCCAGTTCCCATGAGTGATAGGGACGGGCGAAATAGATGTCCAGCCCCAGAGCCTGCGACAGGCTCTGGGGCGCCGCGAATTCCTTGCCGTTGTCCGGCGTCAGGGTGTTCCGCATCGGCGCGGGTACCGGCTTTAAGGCGCGGAGAGCGGCCCTGTTCAAAGCCGCCGCCGTCTTGTCCGGTATGATCGTTGCCGGAATCAATTTGGTCTTTCTGCCAGCAAACGTGGCAATATAGGCGTTTTTGCCGGCGCTTTCGATACCCCCCCCCCCCCCAATCTCCTGCTCGGGACTTATCTTCAACGAT
>JAISLM010000126.1 GCA_031290855.1 Spirochaetaceae bacterium | reverse complement strand
GGAACACCCGGTCAAACAGCGCCGGCGCCCGGCACCCTCGGAACAGGGGTTCCCTGTTGTTGACGCGGGTACTGATTTCGTACCACACGCCCTGTTTCAGCATTCTTAAATGTCTCATGTAAATATATGTGCGCGTGCCCGCGGTTTGCTTTAACAGACGGAGAAAAAGTGGAAAGGCGCCGAAGCGAAAAGGCCATTCCGGCGGCGCGGCGGACGGTGGCGGGCCAGCATCCTATACAGGGACGGGTTTAACATATAAGATGTAAAAATCTTCGCTTAGGGCTGGGGGCTACAGGCTTCGAGACGGCTCAAAATTTCTTTTATGGCAGGTACTTGAATTGGCGGATCTTATAACAGTTGACAAAGAAAAGTGCAACGGATGCCATTTGTGCATATCCGTATGCCCGATAAAATCATGTATCGACGGGTCAAGCGAAAAAGTCCTGGTGGTTGACCGGCTTTGTATCGGCTGCGGGCGCTGCATCCCGGCCTGTACGCAGGGAGCGCGTTCCTACTCGGACGATACGGAACAGTTCTTTTCCGACCTTGCCGCCGGAGAAGAGATTGTCGCTATAGTTGCGCCCGCCGCCGCCACCGTTTTCAACGATCTTCAGCGCCTTAACGGCTACCTGAAGCAGGCGGGCGTTAAGGCGGTTTTCGACGTGTCCTTCGGGGCGGAGCTTACCGTCAAGTCCTACCTTGACCACGCCAAAAAGAACAAGCCGCCTCTCATCGTGGCGCAGCCCTGCGCCGCTATCGTAACGTACTGCGAGATTTACAGGCCGGAACTTCTAAAATGGCTAGCGCCGGCCCACAGCCCTATGCTACACACCGCCGTCATGATCAAAAAGTTCTTTCCAAAGTACAGTAAATGCAAGATTGCGGCGATCTCGCCGTGCGCGGCCAAGAAGCGGGAGTTTGACGAGACCGGCCTCGTCCAGTACAACGTTACGATGCTGCGTCTTTCGGAACGGATGGCGGCGGCCCGGGAGCGTCTTTCAGCCTATCCGCCGGTCAATTATGACGGGCCGCAGGCCGAGCGGGCTGTGCTGTTTTCGTCTCCGGGCGGGCTGCGCGACACGATCGCCCGCGAAGCGCCTGACGCGATTCCGCTTGTACGAAAAATCGAGGGGACGGATGTCGTTTACAAGTACTTGAACGAATTGCCGGATATGCTGAAAGAGAATGTCGCGCCGTTCATAGTCGACTGCCTTAACTGCGAGGCGGGCTGTAACGGCGGGCCGGGTACCGGCAACCATGACGAACCGGTCGACCGCCTCGAGGCGAAAATTTCAAAACGCGCCAAGCTGCATATTCAGCATAACAAGAGATCGCTTTTCGGCGGGGCGCTGAAACGCGCCATCAAAAAGTACTGGCGGGACGGTATCTATACACGCACGTACAGGAACCTCGGAAAACTGGCCGAACATTTGAAGAAGCCCACTGAGGCGGAACTTCAGGCGGTCTTCAAAACGATGAAGAAAACCAAACCGGAAGATATACGGAACTGTTCCGCCTGCGGTTACGGAAGATGTCATTTGATGGCGGAAATGATCTTCCACGGTCTCAACAGAAAAGAAAATTGCTTTTACTACCTGATGGAAAAGAGCGCCGAGGACGAAAAGATACGCTCGCAGGCTATCGATATGGCGAATCGCCTGGTGTTTCAGATTGAAAAATCGAAGGAAACTCTTCTTTCGATGCAGGATAAGGTTTCCGGGTATATCCGGCGGACTTCTAACCAGGGTGAGCTTATCGACCGTTCAAGCGAAAGTATGTCGGGGCTGATAAACCAGATACAGGCGGTCTGCATATCCGCCGGGCAGAAGCGGCAGGTGATCGATATGCTGGCCGAGTTGTCTGATCAGGCGAAGAGGGATATGCAGGCGCTTTTGATAGCGTTTGGCGGGGTTGAAAGTACGACGCAGGAGATCGCCGGTATCGCGGACGTTATCGACGACGTGGCGACCAGCACCAACCTGCTCGCGATGAACGCGGCGATAGAGGCGGCGCACGCCGGGGCCTCGGGCAGGGGTTTTGCGGTGGTTGCCGGCGAGATACGTTCCCTTGCCGTTACGACTTCGGATAACGCGAACAATATTTCGGCAAATATAAAGAGTATCGTAAAACAGATAAACGCTTCGGTTGATCTTTTGAACAAGGCGGACGGCGTTATGAGCCGGATGATTGACGGCGTTAGCAATGTCGAGGCGAGTTTTTCCGAGATAATCCAGTCGCACTCCGTGATGACCGATTCGACTAAGGAACTGACGCACGATCTACAATCAATGAATGAATCCTCGGAAACCCTGCGCGGGTCGTCAAAAGATATTATAGAAACGCTGGAAACTATCGGGCGTCTGATCGCCTCGCTCGACGATGTTGCGGACGACTCGAAGTCCAAGACTTCCGCCCTACTAGATTAAGCCCTCCGGATTCAGGGCCCCAAGGCCCGGTCACGCCGGGGCTCAGATCAGTTTTACGATACGTTTTACTATCTCGGAAGAATGTTTCGCCGCTATGGGCAGGTATTCGTCGAATTTCACAGGAGATTCTTCGCCGGCTATGTCGGACATGGCGCGGATCACGAGGCAGCGGACCGCGAACAGGGAGCAAGCGTGGGCTATTGCGGCGCCTTCCATCTCGACGGCGCGTATCGCGGGGAAGCGCTTTATGATTTCGCCGAGGCTGGCGGCGTCGCAGACGAACACGTCGCCTGAACCGATGAGGCCTTCCACATGGTTGAGGCCGGCGGGGAGGACGCCTTCGCTCTTTAGCTCGTCTATGGCGCGGAGGCCCGTCCGTATCGCGGACTTCTCTACATGGAAGAAGGCGTCTTTCATCCCCGGTATCTGCCCTGCCGCATAACCGAACGGCGAAATGTCAAAATCGTGGTATACAAGGGCCGAAGAAACCACAACGTCGCCGAAATTAAGAACCGGCGTAAACCCCGCCGGATTCACGCCGCCCGCGCAGCCCGTGTTTATTACAAGGTCAGGATTGAAACGGTTTATCAACAGGGCCGCCCCTATCGCCGCGTTTGCCTTGCCTATGCCGCAGCGTAACAGCACCACATCTTTCCCTTCCATGCCCCCGGTAAAGTATTCAAACGGGCCTATCTTTTCCGTGGCGCGGTCCCGTATCAAGTTTTGAAGGATAGTAATTTCTTCTTCCATCGCGCCTATTATTCCAATCATGCTACACCCCTATGTATACGAAAAATGATCCGCGATATGCCCGCGCCAGGGGGCGCGTTGATCTTTCCGTTCCCACTCAATTATTTTTTTTATCGTGAACTTACGCGGTATATTAGGATTTTCGAAGCGGACTATGCCGAAACGGCCGCCGCCTATGTACGTTACCGTGTCGCCCTTTCCCAAAGATTCAGATAACGCAATATGTTTCTGTACGCATTCAAAGTGAATCGCGTTTCCCTCCTTATCCGTGAGGGCGGCGGCTAAATCTTTTACCGGTTCTTTACAGTAGGCGCAGAGCGGCGCCGGGATTGGGTCTGTCCGTAACCTTGCGCCCGTCCATTTTGAACGGGCGTTAAACGCTTTATCGTTTTTTTCCTGTTCCTTTGCTGTTTTTTTTGTGCCGCCGCACCGTCCGCCGAAGTTTTGCCCGGCGTCATTCCGCCTGTCATGGCTGTGTATTTTTTCAGACGGGCGGCCCTCCTTTGGAAACGGTCGGCTGTTCTGACCGCTTTTACGACGCCGTTTATCTCCCCTCCAATTTTCGTTCATCATAAGCTCCGTTATCTTGTATCCCCATAATTTCGTTACTCAAAATTTGGGCAATATGGTAAATAGCTCCCGAAAGGTATTCTTTATTATTTATCGCCTGCTTTAATTTTTCAATCCTCAACGGATCCGGCAGTTTTTTACGCTTTTCATTCTGCCCCGCAATCATATATTCTCCATGAAAGCGGATGCAATGTGGGTGACGGCGTCCGCTTGTATAAATACAACATCAAATCGAATTGGCATATCACTATATTCTCGATGATTTTCAAGGAAATACTTAGAAGTTTCTATGATTCGCCGCTGCTTTTTTTTGCTGATGCCGTACTCAAGATTCTCTATCGGGTAGGCCGACCAGGCCTTAACCTCTACAAAAACGAGCACGTCGCGGTCAAGCGCTATAATGTCAATTTCACCCGCAGCGTAGCGGATATTCCGGCCGATTATCCTGAAACCGGACGATTTAAGGAATGCCTCCGCCTTGTCTTCCCCCTCTTTACCTTTAATTTTTCTGTGCTTTGGTGAGTTTTCCGCGCCTAAATCCCGGTTTTCAGGCATCAAGTCCCCGTATGTCCAGCGCGCGGGTTATAAACAGCGACTTGTTTGACAATAAGTTGATTTTTTCCCCGTTTTTCAGGGCGGCGCCGTCCTTGCCGGCAATTATCTGAATCACAGGACGGAGCGGCATTTCGGCGTTGACGTCGAGGATTTTTGCTATGCGGCCGTCATTCAGCAATGCGCATGAACCTATAGGGTAGATGCCCATAATTTTCACAAAAAGCTTGAGCATATCGGGTGAAAAGTACGAAGCGTTCTCGGAAACCAGCGTCTTCATGGCCTGGTAGCCCGTCATCGAATTGCGGTAAACCTTGCCGTTTATCATCGCCACGAATGCGTCCGTGACGGAAACTATCAGGGCCCGCTCGTTAATGTAGTTTCCCGAAAGACAACGCGGATAACCCGTTCCGTCCCAGTGTTCATGATGCTGCAACGCAATCTTGCATATTGAATCGGGATACATCAATTCCCTTTTCATAATATTAAAAGAAAGAACAGTATGCGACTTAATGATTTCTTTATCCCTTTCGGAAAGCGCGCCCTTCTTTTTTACCACCTCTTCCGGCAGCCTGAGCATACCGATATCGTGTAGTATGGCCGCCGCCGCAAGTCCCTGATTCCTTTCGGTATCAAAACCAAGTTCCTGCCCCATAACCGTTGAAAGGATCGCCGTATCTATGGAGTTTTTTCCCATCACCATATCGCCTGAGTTCCCGCAAAGCACAAAACCCATCGCCTCGCTTCGTGAGTTTTTGGTTAACTTCAGCAAACCGTCCGTAATATGCCACAAAAGGCGAATATTGGCCTTTCGAAAATTTACGATGTCGGAAAATATAGAGTTAACCTGGTCGATAAGAAGCGTGAGGGCAGCGTGGGTTTCCGACACGCCGCCCTCGGCTTGCCCGGCGGCCTGTACCGATTCCTCCCGCCCGGCACCGGGCTCTTTAGGCGCGGCGTTGCCGGACAAAACCGGATCGCCTTCCGTAAAAACCCAGTCTATACCAAGCGAAACGAGCAGTTTTATGTCCTTCGTGCGTACAGCTATATTTTCAGGAATAAAGAGATTGTCTTTAGCAATAAATACCGGCTTGCTAAATTTTTGTCCCTCCTTCAGGGAAGAGACCAGTATTTTTTTCATAATATAGCTGTTTTACGATACTAAACTTCGCCGCCTGGAGATCCCGCCTGAACCTTGGGGACGGAAACCGTTGTATGCTTTGTAACGGTACTTTTCTTGCCCAAAAGTTCCTTGATTTTGGCCGCCTTTCCTATCTTGTGCCTGATGTAGTACAACTTTGCCCTGCGTACCTTGCCGGAACGCGACACTTCGATATTAGCTATACGCGGCGAATGTAGCGGAAATATACGCTCAACCCCCACGCCGTACGAATTTTTGCGTACCGTAAAGGTCCTGCCGATACGCGAATTCTTTATCGCTATGACGAGCCCCTCGTATATCTGTATACGCTCCTTGCCGCCCTCAACTATCTTAAAATGCACCTTAACCGTATCGCCCGGCCTAAAAAAAGTTACATCTTCTTTCATCTGCGCTTCTTCGATAGACCTGATTTCGTTCATACGTCCTCCGTTATACCGGAAACTTCACGTATTATCCTGCGGATTTCATCGTCAAAAAGCCCCTCCCTAATGCCTTTACGCAGCAAGTCGGGACGATTCGACAGGGTTTTTTCGATCCGCTTTCTAAGTCTCCAGCGTCTGATATTTTCGTGATGTCCCGAAAGTAAAACTTCAGGAACCCGCATTTCACCGTATACGCTACCATATATCTCCGGTCGTGTATACTGGGGATATTCAAGAAGCCCGCCGGAAAAGCTTTCCTCGTTCAAAGATTCCGCGCTTATCACATCGCCCAGCAGCCGGTAACTCGCGTCTATAAGCACAAGGGCCGCGGTCTCGCCCGAGGAAAGCACGTAGTCCCCCACGGAAATCTCATCATCAACATAAATATCTATGATACGCTGATCTATACCCTCGTAGCGTCCGCAGATCAGTACAAGTTCCCGTTCCCTAGACAAGTCTTTCGCCAGGCCCTGGTTAAAGAGCCTTCCGGAGGGCGACAGGTATACGGTCCGCTTGTCAGGCATCCCCGCTCCGACAGCGTCCAGCGCCAGCGCTAGCGGTTCCGGCAGCATCAGCATACCCGCGCCGCCGCCGTAGGGCGCGTCATCACAGGTTTTGTGCCTGTCTCGCGCGTAATCACGTATGTTGACGCCCGTGTACTCCACGATACCACGCGCAATAGCCTTAGCCATTATTGAAGTACAAAAAAATGCGTCTGTTATTTCGGGAAAAAGTGAAAGAACCGTGTATTTCATTCAAGCATCCAGAGGGAAAGCAGCGTGATTTTCCTTTTTTCAAGGCTTATTTCCCCAAAGAATTCGTTCCTGAAGGGGACAAGCCTTGTCTCGCCGGAAAGAAGACGCAGTTCCGCAAGCTGCCCGCCGCCCCCTTCCAGTATGTCGCAAAGCTCGCCAAGCCCGCGCCCGTCGCAGTCAACGACGGAAAGCCCCTTTAAGTCCCTGATGTAGAATTCGTCCCGCGCAAGAGGCGCGGCTTCGGAACGCGAAAGCAGAATCTCCGCGCCGGAAAGAGCTTTTGCCGCCTCCGGCGTATCTATGTCTTTGAACTTTACAAGTATGTCCTGCGGCGAGACGCCGGTTGCCCGCGCCGACTCAATCTTGTAGACACGCTCACCGGTTTTGCCTCGCAGAACCGCGGCGGAAAGCCGCAGCAGGTGTTCCGTTTCGCCCGAAAGCGAGCGTACTTTGACAAAGCCCCCCAGGGCAAAAGGCGCTAAAACAACGGCGCTTACAAAACGCTCTTCAATCAAGAATTTCCAACACGGCCCTCTTGCCCGCCTTGGCGGAGGCGGCCTGAAGGAGGGCTCTCAGTGCCTTTGCGACACGACCATGCTTACCGATAACCTTTCCAATATCGCCCGGACCGACACTCAGTTCCAAAACTAAAGAAGCGTCACCCTCAACAACATTCACGGAAACGGCCGACGGATCATCCACAAGCGGCTTTACTATATATTCAAACAGATCTTTTTCCAATACAGCCTCGTATCAAACTATTCTACCGGATAAATTTGATCGGTAGCCGCTTCCTTCGGAACTTCAGGGTTATCCATTTTGATGTTGCCCCTGTTAAAAATCATCCGCACCGTATCGCTCGGTTTAGCGCCCTCTTTAAGCCACTTAACCGCCTTTCCGGCATCGAAAGATATTTGCTTTCCTTCTTCCGCGATGGGGTGGTAGTAACCTAACTCTTCAATCGTTCTACCGTCCCTCGGTGCGCGCGAATCCATCACCACTATGCGATAAAACGGACGTTTCTTGGTTCCAAATTTTTTGAGCCTTATAACGGCGCTCATACATCCTCCTGGGTAAGATACTTCACGTTATTACAGATTGCCCTTTTTGTCAAGCGGGCGAATTGCGCCGCGTAGAATCTGACCGATGGTAAGCCGGTGAAATGTTGTCAGCCTCCATAGGCGTTTACTTAGGCGGAACTAAACACACACCGCCGCGGTTTCCTGTTCCGCTTCGAATCGGCGCAGGCCGCGGACAGCCCGGCGATACAGCCGGCAGCCTCCGTCAGCACCCAAACAGGCTTTTCAGCCGTTTGAACGCCGGCTCTACCTGCCGCCGCGCCCGGTACAGTTCCAGCGCTGACGCCGCCGTAGCCTCCTACCCCGGAGATGTCGCCACGACAATATATTTGTTCCACTCCCGCCGCTGGGCTCTGTTTCCCCGGTATTTGACTTGGTTCACAGGCGGGGATTTCCGCTTTATTTCCCGGCTGACAGACGAAGGGTTTCTGTCCAGGGATTCGGCGATAGAGCGGACGGATTGGCCTTGTTCCCGTGCGATAGCGATCTCCTCTCTCTCCGCGAGGGACAGATGAGTATAGCTTTTTTCCTGATTTGTGCTAGACTTGGCGATAACGGCATTGCTCCTTTTTGATGAGGTTGTGGGAAACACCATCATAAAGGTTTCACCGTTTTTTGCAGCCATATACGGGGCGGCTATAGCCGCCCCGTATATGGCTGCAGGGCTAAGTGTTGCACTTAAGGGTTGAACGCGGTATGCACAACACGTTTTGTCAATTGAGCCTGTTCCAAAACTAATTGACTGTCGCTAAAGCGCACGGTTTTGGACCAGGCTTGAGCCTTGCAAAACCGCGTTTTTTAAAGGTTGCTGGACAAGCGAAGCTTGTCTCCCCAAAACTGAAGTTTTGGAACAGCATCTATGGACAGACGCTAACTATAAAAGCGGACTTTACCCGCAGTTTGAGCAACGCGCCCCAGTTCCGCTGGGGACGCCGCCGGCAGGCGGCTTGGAGTTCCGGTCTTGCTCTGGTCGCGCTACAATTAATTCCAAAGCAAAACCTCCGCCGCATTTCGCCGCCCCCAAACCCCGCCTACTGCCGCTTGTAGTTCCTGATTTCCGTGTGAAGGCGCGCCGAAAGTTCGGCGCGGGGGAGCCTGACCTGTTCCATCGAGTCGCGGAAACGCAGCGTTACGGTGCCGTTTTCCTTTGATTCGTAGTCAACGGTAAC
>JAISLM010000125.1 GCA_031290855.1 Spirochaetaceae bacterium | reverse complement strand
CGGCGTACCGCTGATGCTGTAGCCGCCCGGCGGGGATACCGACACCGATATGTTGCCGCCCCTGGATACAGTTACCGGCAGGGTGTAATCCGGCCCCGTGCCGGACAGTGCGCCGTTCTTCACGACGACGGCGCTGCTGCCGGAAGTGCCTATCGTAATGTTATCGGCGCTTAAGCCGCTGATGCTTGCGCTAAAGGTTAGGGTCAACGAGCTTGTGCTTGCCGTTGTCGATCCGTTTGCGGAAAGGCCGGTAAAGGACACCTGCTTTACCGGCGCTGCATAGTACACGGTCGTCGTTTTCGGTCCGCCGCTGATGCTGTAGCCGCCCGGCGAGGTTACCGACACCGATATGTCGCCGCCCCTGGATACCGTTACCGGCAGGGTGTAAGCCGGCCCCGCGCCGGACAGTGCGCCGTTCTTCGCGACGGCGGCGCTGCTGCCGGTGTCAGGCGTTATCACAATGTTATCGGCGCTTAAGCCGCTGACGCTTGCGCTAAAGGTTAGAGTCAACGATGTTGTGCTTTTCGTTTCCGATCCGTTCTGGGACAGGCTGTCGAAGGTCACCTGCTTTACCGGCGCTGCATAGTACACGGTTGTCGTTTTCGGCGTACCGCTGATGCTGTAGCCGCCCGGCGCGGATACCGACACCGATATGCCGCCGCCCCTGGATACCGTTACCGGCAGGGTGTAAGCCGGCCCCGCGCCGGACAGTGCGCCGTTCTTCGCGACGGCGGCGCTGCTGCCGGGGACAGGCGTTATCACAATGTTATCGGCGCTTAAGCCGCCGACGCTTGCGCTAAAGGTTAGAGTCAACGATGTTGTGCTTGTATTTTCCGATCCGTTCTGGGACAGGCTTTCGAAGGTCACCTGCTGTACCGGCGCTGCATAGTACACGGTCACCGTTCGCGGTCCGCCGCTGATGCTGTAGTCGCCCGGCGGGGATACCGACACCGATATGCCGCCGCCCGCCGTTACCGTTACCGGCAGGGTGTAAGTCGGCCCCGCGCCGGACAGCGTACCTTTTGATACGACGGCGGTACTGCCGGAAGTGTCTATCGTAATGTTATCGGCGCTTAAGCCGCTGACGCTTGCGCTAAAGGTTAGAGTCAACGATGTTGTGCTTGTCGTTGCCGATCCGTTCTGGGACAGGCCGGTGAAGGACACCTGCTGTACATAGTGTACAGCTACATTTCGCGCCTCTGTACTCATCACGTAACCGCTTGGCGCCTTCACCGTTACCGTTATGCTGCCGCCCGCCGTTACCGTTACCGGCAGGGTGTAGGACGGCCCCGTGCCCGATAAGGTTCCTTTTGTGACGACGGCGCTGCTGCCGGAAGCCCTGGTTATGGTAATGTTATTGGAGTTTAAGCCGGTAAGGCTCCGGTCAAAGGTGAGCGTCAACATTGTTGTTGTACTCGCCTCCGATCCGTCTGCGGTCAGCATGTTAAAGGCCGCCAGCCGTATAAGTGTCATATCCCTGGTAGTGTCCCCGCTTACACGGAATTTGTCAGTCACATCCGTCTGATAACCGTCAAGCACGGCCTCAACCTGATACTCTTCTCCGGTGTTTGCGCCTGAAAAGCTGTACTCGCCGTCTGAATCGGTAACGGTCGAAGACATCGTACTATCGGCTTTTTTCAAATTTACCGTAGCGCCCGCCGCAGGTTCGTTAGTGACACCACAGGTTTTGATAACCTTACCGCTTATGGTAAAGGTCTGAGTCGCCTTTTGCAGGGTAAGGTCTATCGTCTTGTCAGCACCGGATACGGTGAATGACGCTTTTTCTGTGACATAGCCGAGCAGGGCGGCTTCTATGGCGTAGCCGCCGTCAGACACGTCTTTAAATTCAAAAGCGCCGTCTCCATCTGCCGTAACAGGCTTTGCCAGAAGGCCGCCTCCCTTTGTCAGCTTTACATGGGCCCCCGCGGCAGGACCGGCATCGGATGTGTAAACCGTGCCTGTTACCCGGTATAACTTTTGCAGGCTCAGGTCCTTGCCGCTTACATTGTTTGATACGGTAAACGGCCCGGTCTTACCTGACTGATAACCTGCAAGGCGGGCTTCGACTGTATAATTTTCTCCCGGAGCTACCCCCGCGATGATGTAATTGCCTTCGTCGTTTGCCAAGACAGGCTCCCCGATTAAGGAATACCCCTGTTTCAGCCGCACTTCCGTTCCCTCGGCGGAACGGTCGTCTGACGTGCTGATTGTACCGCTTAACGTGTAGAGCGCTCCTACCTTTTGCAGAATCAGGTCTTTGCCGCTGACATTCGCGTCTACCACGAATGGCCCGGCAGCGCCGGGTTCGTAACCGTATAGGCTCGCCTCTATCGTGTATTGGCCGGCGACTACCCTGGGAATGAAGTAGCGCCCTCCGTTCCCCGTCATATCCTCGCTCCTGATATGACCGTCCGAATCGATCAGGGTCAGTTTCGCTTCTTCCGCCGGGACAGGCGCGCTGCCTTCGGTTTCGACTTTGTAAACAGTACCGCTTATCGTGTAAATTGCAGGTTCCGCCTCAAAATTGGCCCATACCTCCACATTGGCGGCGGGCATAACAAAGGCGTATGTACCTGGTTCAAGTTCCGTCAAAAACGTAAGGTTGTCCGTAACCCGGATACTCTGCAAACGGTAAAAGTCCGCCGGACTTACAATTACCTTTACAGATTCCCCCTCCGCCGCGCTGTTGGGGTCACAACTAATCGTGCCCGCATAATCCGGTTCCGCGTTAACGCTGATGCTATACCGGGGCGCGTCAGGATATATTCCTTCAAATTCCGCCCGTACCGTTACGTCTGAGGCGGGCATTGTAAAGCTGTTGCCTTCTATCGGCACTTCTTCGCCATAGTCATCTTTGCTTGCCCGCAAAGTGCCGGCAACAAGCCGGTAACCGCTCTCCGGGCGGGGACTTAGTTCTACGGAAACGCCTTCAGCCGCACTCCATGTATTGGCGAAAACAGTTCCGTTAACCATACCCGATAGGTGAATATAGTATTTGGGCGCGTCTTCCCCGACAGGTTCAAAAACCGCCGTTACAACAGCGCCTCCCAGCGGCATACGGAATGTCCAGTACGATCCCGCGCCGCTTATATCCGAAGAGCTTTCATTAACCTTTAGGCTGCCTTTTTGCAGGCGGTAACCATCGTCCGGCCTTACCTGTAGTGTTATCACCTCGCCCACTATAGCCATTGTCATGCTGGGTATGATTTCACCGTGACCGATATAAGGTATCTTGACCGGGTATTCTTCTATAACAAATTTAAGGTAGTCGGCTCCTCCGAAGGGATCGTTGCAGCTTGTTAAAAGGGCCGCCGCCAACTGCCACAGGACAAGACCCGCAAGCAGCGGACGAAGATGGCATGGAAGCCGCCGGACAGGGCCCTTGTTTTTCATTATCCTACTTGCCCGCACCCAGGGGGATGGTATAGCCCACGGCGATTCTTATCTGCGGGCTAAGGGAATAAGTTCCGGCGTTTTTCATCTTGAATGTCTTCCACTCCGACTCGTTTTTCATCTGTCGTCCCCAGTTAAAAAAGCCGGCCTGATCAAATGCAAGACGGCAGGAAAAAAGCAGTTCTCCCCGTAAAAAAAGCCCGCCGGGCAGGGTGTAATCAAGGCCGCCCCCGGCCTTGATGTTAAAGTTCCAAAACAGGGCCCGCTCGTAATCGCTGTAATTGCCGCCCCCGACGGTAAAATTAAAACCCACGCCCATGGCAAGGAAGGGGTTGATATTTTTGCCCTTACGGAAAGGGTATCTCCCCATAAGATCGATGAAAATCAGCGAAGAACCGTATTTCGCGTCATCCTGGGTATAATCCGCACTCTCCTCACCCGTTTCGACTCCGTTTACCTCCTCGTAGTAATGGCGGGAACTATGCTGCTCACTAATCGTCCCAACCTGGCCAAGATAGCCAACGGAAAGCTCCGCATAGGTTAAGTCGGCAAATGCAAAGACGCCCATATCAAAGCTGGAAGTTTTGTACCACAGTGACATATCTTCTTTGTAATAAAAGCCAATTGGCTGGCCCTTGATGGAAAAATCTCCGTACTGAAGCACGCTGTTATCGCTTCCCATATCGGAAATCGTAAAGCCCAAAGCGGCGCCTCCACCCAGATGCAAATCCAGCGCAAAGACCCCGGAAGCTATAAAAAAAACCGATGCTATAAGCAGCCCTTTCATCTGTACTCTTTATTCGCGGCGGGGTCCCTAACCCCCCTGCGGCGGGGAGCTTCATTTATTTTCATGCCCACCCCGCTCGCTTTCGGGTTTCCAGCGTTTGTATTCGCGGATTTCATCGGGAGCTTTGCCGTTTGCAGGCGGTGCGGGCGCGGGATTCAGGGTTTCGTGCGGGGGCTTGTTTGCCGCAAGGCTTTCTTCCCAGTTGTCCTTGCCGCTTAACACGTCAATCCCCAGGTTAAAGTAAAGCTCAAAACGTTCCTTTACCTTGCGGGTTCCCCCTTTTTGGAGGGAACTCATCAACAGTGTCTGATTCAGGCCGTTGGCGGCAAGACCGGGCGGGGTAGGGATCACCTGCTCGCCGCCGGGCATCAGGTTGCCGAAGGCCCAGAACGCGGAGAGTGAAAGCAGGCCCGCGGGCGTGTCGGGACATTCGTTTCCGATATCCAGACAGGCCTTGCTGTTCACCTCGTCCGGGGCGGCGACCCAACGGTAGACAGCGCCCAGCGCGTTGTCCCGCAACTTCTTCTCGTGCGCGGGAACCTTGGGCGGGATAACCGCCTTTATCGTGTCCACCGCGTCCGCGCGGGCAGCCTGTATTTGAGCCTTCAGCTTCGCCGCCTCGACAAACAGCGGGGATTTACGGTCGATGCGGTAGGGGTCTTCCCCAACCCGCGAGGCGAGCTTTTTCAGTAGATCTTTCGGGTGGATGCCGTGGACACGCTTAAATTCCTGGAAAGCTACTTCCACCGCGTCCTCCACGAATTTAAGCATTCCCGGGTCCACCTTGGCTCTGGCCTCGGCCAGTTTCGCTTTGGAGTCTTCCAGCGCGGCCTTCAGTTGTTCCACCTGGGCAGGGTCGGTCTTGGGTATTTCGACTTTGGCAAAATCGGGAACCTTTACGTCGAAACTCGCCCCGATTTCCGCAATATCGCGGTCAACCGCGGGATTCACAAGGAGTTCCTCCGCCAGCGAGACCACACAACGGTAGCCCCACCATATTCCCGCCCTTCTGTGGGCAATGTAGGCCAAAAGTTCGCAGGCGCTCTTGTAATCCCCCAGACGGGCGAATTTGTAGACCATCTCCTCGGCGCCTGAAACTCCCACAAACGCTTCCGCCAGGTCGGGCCTTATCTTGTAGTTTTCATTGTCCACAGCCTCGTTCAGCGTGAGGCAACGCAGCAGTATCAGGTGTTTGCCAAGCCAATCAAGTTTGTCAGCCATAATTTCTCCATAAAAATTTAGTCGGATGACGGGCCTCCGGCCCGCCCCTCACAGGTCAAACATCTGTATACAGCCTACGTCATCTTCAAGGCTTTTACCTCAATGTCCGAAGCGCCCGCCTTCGTGCGCACCGCCGCCGCGCCGCCGGTAAGGGCCGTGGCTTCGCCGGTGGTAGCCCGCGCCTCGGTTTCGGCAGCCTTTACCTCGCCGTTGGCCGCGGACACCTCGTCCTTGGCCATCGTCCCCTCTGTAGCCGCGCCGGTTACCTCCGAGTCGGCCATAGTTGTATCCTCTCCGGTCGGGTGAAGTTCCTGTTTACCAAACGGCGTGTCCGACTCGTGATTCGTTGTAATCAAATCAAGTAAGGCCGCTCCCGCGGCGGCCACCAGCGCACCCGCCAGCGGCGCGGCAATTGAGGGTCCCACGGCCGCCAGTATCTGTGCTTTCAGATCATCATCTACTTCCATAGTTTCGCCTCCGTGTTTTTACAGTTTTTCAACCCTGGGTATGACCCGTTCAAGTATACCCCCACCGGAATATGCCGTGGCCGCATGCTCCACCGTAAGTCCATAGGAAGCGGCAAGCTTTGCACTATCCGTTCCCAACTTTACCAGCATGGTTGTTATATCCGCAAAACGCTTAAGCGCGGTACTGGTAATCGACGCCGTGGTCGCGTTGGTTCTTTTTTCCGTGCCGTACATATTGATATAGTTCGCGGATTTGATTGCAATATCTCCGGAAGGCCGGATCCGAAAATCCGCCTCCGCGCCGGGAATGCCTTTTGCAAGAAAAAGGCTGTTTACGATAGTCATAGCCATGTTTATCAACCCGGCGTCGACACCCATTGCGATAATGTTAAGCAGGTCCCTTGATTTAGCCTTCGCTGCGGCATCAAATTTCGGAGTTCCGCCCATAGAAGCCTGCTGTGTATCCTCCTGCCATTCTATGTACCAGTCCATTTCGATGGCGGCGTATACCGTAGCTGTCATCTGCAATGTAAGATTAAGACAAAGTAACAGCAGTTCAACAGGTTCATAGGCGCCAAGCAATTCCGTTGCGGAAAGCGCCGCGGCGGGCGCGGGCGCTGCTGCTGCCGCGCCTGCTGCTGCCGCGCCGCCGCCTGCGGGTGCCGCGCCGCCGCCTGCGGGTGCGGGCGCGGGCGCTGCTGCTGCCGCGCCGCCGACCTGTATCGCAGGCGCTTGAGCATTCTTATGATCATACCAGGCCTTCCCCGCGTATAAGGCAATAGCTCCAATGTCTTTGACAATGGTTTTACATATATTAAAATACCAGACAGACATGGCAAAAGCCTCTGCCGCGGAAGGGTCCTGGTAGACGGCACTGCCTTCCGCTATGCTTTGAGCCGTGTCGACCGCATTTGCAAAACTCAGAAGGGTGGCGGACGCGCTGCTTATGTTGGACTGCTTGATGAACCTGCCGGTGATGTTTAGACCTCCGAGTGTACCGGCAAGGGCAGAACCCCATGAATCTGTCAGGGAAAAACCGTTGACACCGGCTATGCTGACATTCTGACCCGACATGGCTATGCCATCCCTCGGTGTCATACTAAAAAGAGTATCGAAAGAAAGTCCCACGTTGGAATTTGTTTTTCGTGTCGATATGCTTAAACCGCCGTCGTTGATTGTCACTGTCGTGCGGCCTACCTGTATCTTGATCTCGTTATTCGCCTTGAGGATAATGTTCCGGCCCGCCCGTATATGCATATCCCCGCCGTGTACCATAGGGTCGTCAAGAGGGGTGTCGCCAACAGGAGCCAGGCCGGATTTCCAGTCGACACTATCATTTGCGTTATTGCAACGAAGTTCCGGGCTAAGTTCATTGGTATTCACAAGGATTTCAAGGCGTTTTGCCTTTAATAATTGGTAGTTATCCGCCCGTGTCTCGATGTCCCCGGCGGACTGGATGTTGATCGTGTCCTGGGGGTCAAATTCCAAGGGCCCGGTATCTGGATTGCCGCTTGAGTCCGTCCGTTCTTTGGGTGTCTTATTGGGCCATTTGGCCTTCTTTCGGTAAAAGCTAATCTCCGTTTGTTTCGATACGTCCTGTTTGTATACCGCGGTAGTTGCCTGAGTAATATCGGGAGCGGTTCCGGGCAAGACGCCGTTATGGTATACGAATACTGCTTTAGGCCCTCCTGAGATCGAATAGCCCGGCACCCTCACCGTGACGACGATGTACCCCGCGCCTGTTACGGTTACGGCCAGGTTGTAGCTTGGTCCGGTGCCCGACAGGGAACCTTTTGAGATAACGGCGTAACTGCCGACAGCCTGGGCTACGGTAATGTGCTCGGCTCTTAAACCGGTGACAATGCCATCAAAGGTGAGTGTCAGTGAAGTGGTGGTCTGTCCGCCGCCGTTTGTCTGGCTCAGACCGGTAAATCTCACATTGTTTAATTCCGGAGATTTGTCCTTCCAGCTATTATACCGGAGCGCCATGCCATAACGATTCCGAAAATCTTCCATACTGCCGGGATTTTTCTGTGCCGCTTTGAATCCCGGCGCATTAGCCTCGTCATCTGTGCAATTTTGCGCCGTATTCGGGAAAAACCATTTTTCAGGGTCTCCGTCCGGTATATACCCCATCAACACAAAGTCTCCGTCCGGCAAATTAAACGTATCCGCCGTAAGGACGGTATCGCCCAAACGTCCGACGAGTACCTGATCCCCTACCTGGGGAAAGCGGAAAAAGCCTCCGTTCACCCCTCCAAAGGGCATCACGATTTTAACTTCATGGGTGTTTTGAACCGTCGTACTACCTGCCCCGGTAATTAGCACCGATGAAAAACGGGTCGCGTAAAACGAATAAGGGTCTACGCCGCTCCCTCTGGAGACGGGGAAAATGTTCCCTATCCCTTCGTCGGTTATTGTTCCCTGCGCGTCCTGGCATACGGTATAAATGTTGACATCCATCTTTCTGTCTCCTTACAGATGAGGCTTTTCAAAACTGAAGTTTTAAAAAGCCTCAGATATTAGAGCTTTTCCCAAAACCCGGTTGGTTTTGAGAAAACTTCCGAAAAAGCGGTCTAAACGGACTAAAGTCCGGCCCGCTTTTTCATATAAATCTAAGGCATCCGGACAAGCGAAGCTTGTCTCCCAAAAACTGAAGTTTTGGGAAAGCCTAATTATAGATACTTTGGAACGAAACGCCTTTGCGAGTTCTTTCCAAAATCCGTGCAGACCGCCCGCACGTTGACAAACTCCCCTTCATCGGTATCCGGAGGCATCGCCAGATTCGCCGGCCAGACCGTCCGGGCACTGAGCTTGATCGCGGTAACAAGAGCGGTAATAACGCCTTTGTCATTAGTGCCGTACAGACGGGCAAGTTCAAACACCAGGCCCGGAACCAGGGCCAAATTTTCCGCCTCCCCTTCCCACCGCGACTTGTTAAGCTGCATAGACAGGTATCGCGCGTCTAGAATCAGCTTGACATCATTGTCTATTTCTTCTTCCGTGGTCTCCCGCGAGTAGCTGTGCAAATGGTTGATATAATTGTAGAACCGGTTATTTTCACCGGTTTGGCCGCGCCGCCAGTCGTTGTTTCCCCTTGAGGAAGAGGGGTAGACGGCGGAAAGCGCGATCCCGTCAATGCCGATACCGGTTTTCATACGCCACCCGTCCATCTTCCAAAGGTTATGCTCCTCGTCTTTAGCTAAAAAATCAAAGTGTACTACCGCCGCCTGACTTTTCCGGTTGTCTGAGTATACCACTTCGGAAACCGGATACCTTTCACCGTCGGAAAAATATAATTCCGCGTCCATAAGCGTGGAATCCCCCGCCCTGGGGTGGCAAAAAGTATACGAAAGCCCGTAGAGCCGGAGAAGCCCGTCAAGGAATGACAGGCGCGATTCGTTTAACTCCTCAAACATCAAATGCCCTCCGTACTTGCGGCGGTTAATATAGTCCCCAGAAAAATTAGCCTTGATCTCGTAACGGTTAAGGATGTTTTCCGCAATATCCACAGGGTTTACGTTGTAAAAGGATTCTGTACGCATGGTATTGCGGAGCCGGGCCAACTCGGGCTCTATCGTGAGTACCGTGCGGTAACAATCCTGCTTGTTGACCCCGACGATGACGCCGTCACATTCTATGGCGCTCACGATGCCGTGTAACCATCGGGACCGGCGCGCGCGGTTGTCGGACAGACGCTGGCTAACGCTTACTGAAACCTTCTGATCCAGCAGTGCCAAAAGTTCCTCCGCCGTGTGGGAGGTTCCGCTCAGGACCGTCAGCCTGCCCCGGTACAGCGAGGAAAGCCCCTCGTCCAGTTCCAGCTCGTAAGGGTAGAAGTCCTTGCAGGCATCCCCGGCAAGGTACAGCGTCAAACTGCTTTTGTTTTCCGACATAAGCCCTCTTTAAACAATCTCGTTTACGTTCGGGCAGACCAGCACCGCCGTGGATACGGGGATACCCAGCATCGAAACGCCGGTTACAAGGCTCCCGATGTTTGCCGTGGGGCGTCCTTTCGCCAGTATGTTTATCGCCGTGGTCATCGTTATCACCCCCGCGACGCAGAAGACGCCGGCTACGGCGTCCCCCATGCAGGCGACGGGCAGGCCCTTTACCATAGTGGTCAGAGCGCCCGGCCCGATTATCACGTCCCCCGTGGCGGTCAGATTTGCTATCGTAGCTATCGGTGTAGGCATTTATTCTTCCTCCGTACTTTCAAAAGCATAAGTAAACTTCTCGTCTTTCACGTCTATCGAAACTTTGATGAGTATACGTTTGTTTATTATATTATTCAAGAAGCGCGCGCTAATTTCCGGCAGAATGCTGTTGTTGATAACCGCGTCAATAAGCCGCGCCCCCGACGCGGAGTTGTCGCAGCGGCGGATAACCTCGTCCCTTACCGCGTCCGAAAGTTCCATCCCGGCCTTGTAGTTCTCCGCTATCCGCTTCCTTATCCTGGCGAACTTCAAGTCGATTATCGAATACAGCGCGGCCTTTCCAAGCGGGTAGTACGGAACTATCTGCAAACGCCCCAGCAGCGCCGCCGGGAAAGCCCTCAGCATCGCCGGACGTATCGCCTCTTCCAGCGCCTCCGGGCCGGGCAGGTTGTTTTCGTCCGCGCAAAGCTTGGCGATGACGGAATCCCCGACGTTTGTCGTCAGAATGATTACCGTATTCCTGAAGTTCACGAGCCGGCCGGAGCCGTCCTCCATCTGCCCCTTGTCGAAAACCTGAAAGAATATCTCGTGCACGTCCGGGTGGGCCTTCTCCACCTCGTCAAGGAGCAGAACGCTGTACGGCTTGCGGCGCACCGCTTCGGTAAGAACACCGCCCTCGCCGTAACCGACATAACCGGGAGGCGCGCCCTTAAGCGTGGAAACGGTGTGCGCCTCCTGAAATTCGCTCATGTTGATCGTGATGATACTCTCCTCGCTGCCGTATATCTGCTCGGCAAGGGCGAGCGCCGTTTCCGTCTTGCCCGTACCGGAGGTTCCCGCCAGCATGATCACGGCTATCGGCTTGTTCGGGTCGGCAAGCGAGGCGCGGGCCGTCGTTATCCGTTTGGAGATCATAGACAAACCATGATCCTGGCCCACTACGCGCTTCCGCAGTTCCTTGTCCAGAGAGAGGATCGACCGTATCTCGTCCTTTACCATCCGTCCGAGCGGAATACCCGTCCACTCCGATATGACCGCCGAGACCGTCTGGCCGTCCACCTGCGGGAATACGAGCGGCGCGTCCCCCTGCGATTCGGCCAGACAGCGGCGCTTTTCGGCAAGCTCCTCTTTCTTTCCGTCGTTCCCCGCCTCTACCTCGCCCCGAAGCCGGACAATATCGGCGGTAAGCGCCTTCTCTGTCTCGAAGCGCTTCAAAAGCGCGTCCTTCTTCTCCTCCTCGCGACGTATCTCCGCTTCGAGAGCCTCTATCTTCTCGCTGTGGGACAGACCGCCCGCCTCCTCACGCCTCAGTATCTCCGTTTCCAGCGTCAGCGTGTCTATCCTGCGCCGGCAGTATTCAAGCTCGGCCGGTTCGGCGTTCTGGCTCAAAGCCACCTTGGCGCAGGCCGTATCCAGCACACTCACCGACTTGTCGGGAAGCTGGCGGGCGGGAATATAGCGGCGGGAAAGCTTTACCGCCGCCTCTATAGCGTCCTCCAGGATATACACGTTGTGGTGTTTTTCCAGAACGCCGGCGACGCCCCTCATCATAGCTTCGGCATTCTCATCGTCGGGCTCGTCAATGATGATATTCTGAAAACGCCTGGTGAGCGCCGGGTCCTTCTCGAAGTATTTGATGTACTCCTGGTACGTCGTCGCGGCTATACAGCGCAACTGGCCGCGGGCGAGAGCCGGCTTAAGCAGGTTGGCGGCGTCGTTCTGACCCGCCTGCCCGCCCGCGCCTATCAGCGTATGAGCCTCGTCAATGAAGAGGATGATCGGCGTTTCCGAACTTTGCACCGCCTCTATCACCTGCTTCAGCCGGTTTTCGAACTCCCCCTTCATGCTTGCGCCGGCCTGCAAAAGGCCCAGATCCAGCGACAAAAGGCGCGTTCCTTTGAGGCATCCGGGCACGTCGCCGGAGGCAAGCCGCTGGGCGAAACCCTCCGCCACCGCCGTCTTCCCGACCCCGGCGTCCCCTGTAAGTATAGGGTTGTTCTGCCGGCGGCGCATCAGAATGTCGATAATCCGCCGTATCTCGCCGTCCCGGCCCGTAACGGGGTCGCATTTCCCCGGTTCCGCGGCGGCGGTCATGTCCGTCGTGTACAGCCGCAGCGCCTCGCTCGTCCCCATCGCGGCGTTCCCCATCAACGCGCCTGCCTGACCCGTAGCCCCGCTCCGTCCGTCCGATACCGGCACAGAGGCCTCCCCCGAATCCTTCACTATAGACGCGAACTGTTCGGACAGAAGATCGCCGTTTACCTTGATGAACTCGCCGCTCATCTCGTGAAGCTCGCGTGCAAACTCCGGCGTCTGCTTTATCGCCACGAGTAGGTGCCCCGTCCGTATCGCGCCCTCTTTGAACACGAGAGAGGAGACCATCCACGCCTCCTTTATCACCAGCTCTATCGTGTTCGAGAAGTCCGATATCGACGAGGCCCCCCTCGGCAGCGCGTCCATCGCGGACACCATGTCTTTTGACAACTTCGCCTCGTCCAGAGCAAAAAAGCGCGTTACTTCGTGCCAGTCCGTGTTTCCGGAAAGCAGAATCTGGTTCACCCAGTGCGCCAGTTCAATGTAGGGATTTCCCCGCGTTTTGCAGAGAATCGTCGCGCTTTCTATCGACTTGTATGCTTTTTCATCAAGCTTCGAAAAAAGCTGTATCCGCTTCAACTTAGCCATATCTCCTCCTGTCCGCGCCGTCCGGTTTAACGCGGGTTCCGCCGTCAGAATTTTTCTTTTTCCATAAGAATTTTCTCCGCTTCCAAGGGCGACTCGCCGGTTCCCATAACCAAAAAGTATAAATCCAGGGTAGTTGGACAAGCAAAGCTTGTCTCCCAAGCAAAGCTTGTCTCCCAAGCAAAGCCTGTCTCCCAAGCAAAGCTTGTCTCCCAAGCAAGCCTGGCTCCCAAAAACTGAAGTTTTGGGAAAGCCCCCATTCCTCATTATTTATTCGCAAAGTCTGGTTTAATAACCCGCCAAACCTTCGGTTCTCGCTTGCCGCGCGGAGGCTCATTAGTTGTTAATCTTTCCGAACCTTGAGGCGTCTATCCGCAGTTCCAGTTCCCTGTCGACGTTTCCGATCCAGCAAAAATACCCCAACTGCGCCGGCTTTAAAGCGCCTTCGTCCCCGCCCAGCCGCGCAGGCTGAACGACGCCGCGGGCAAGGTGGATCAGCAGGGTGTATTTCAGGGGCCTGTCCAGATAAAGGCGTATCGTCCGCAGCAGTATGTCAAGAAAAAGGCCCGCTTTGGCGAAAAGAAGCCGGTATTCGGCGGAATCAACGGGTCCAATCTCTATTTCAAACTGATGTGTCGCGCTCAGGTATTTTCGGCCTATTTGCAGGTTTACCCCCAGCAGCGCGGTGTTCGTGTTGCCAAGTTGGGCGTAGTCGTCCGGTTCAAGGTCGTAGGCCGCGACGACAAAATCATTTACCTTTACGTTTGTCTTCAGAAGCCGGCGCAGAACAAGCCGGCGCAGAATGTCCTCCAGCCCTTCGCGGTTTTTCGCGGTGAACGAAAAATTCCGCGAAAAAGAAAGCATGATCTTTTCGTTTGTTTTTCCGCCGAAATCCATGCCGGCCGGAAGGCCCGTAAGACTTTTTATGATGTTCTGTATAGGGTCGTCGTCGGGACGGTCAAAGCTGATGCTCTGCTCGTTCTGCGCGAAGGCGCGGTAGTAGAGGACGTGGATCCGGTGGTGGATGATGTCAAGAAAGCGACGCCAGGTATGGTCAAAGTGGTTGAATGAACGCTGGTAGACATAGCTTGTAAACTCCAGAGGCATCGGGCCGTTTATCCCCAAAAGCCCGATAAAGTAAGTGAATATCGTCGCGTCTACCCCGGCTTTCCGGCCTTCGTCGATTTCGGCGATGTCGCTTGCCGGCAGATAGAGGTACGGCACCTGCCCAAAGCGGACATTTTCGTTTGCGGGATTTTTCGCGTACCCCAGGCGGGGATTTTCCCTGTTGTGGTTTTCCAGCTTTCGTACCAGTCCCCAAAAATCAGGGGCGGAGGTCTTTCTCGAAAGGCCGTATGAAAGCGTTTTGATCAGTCTTTTGATGTTTTCCATACCGCCACGCGCCCGGACTGTTTTGAGAAAAAGTGAATTTCCAACAGCGAATTGATCGACGTGAAGGATTTTAGCAACTCCGCGATTATCCTTCCAAAAGTGTAGTATCCGATACCGGCCAGCACGTTTTCATCCAGCGTGACCTTTACCATCCAGCCCATCTCGAAAAAAACGCCTCCGTTTTTTATGAACCGAAACGCCTTGCTCTCCGTCTCAAGCGCCGTTATACCTTCGACGGCGCGCTCGATCTCTTCGTTCGGGCGCAGGCGGTACGAAGCTATCAGCGTCCGCAGCGCTTCAAGCGGAAAACGTCCGTTCTGCCAGAACAACGCGGAAAGGTTAAAGACAATATGGCTGATCCTGGAAAAGGCGGAAATATCATCACGTTCCATGAAAGAGTAGTCCGGCCTTGAAGGACGTGTGATGAACGACGCGCCTAGAACAAGGGGGCTGCGGGAATCGAGCGGCGTATCGCCGGAAATGAGAAGGCCCAAATCGCGGTTGGTACAGATCGTTTCCGCCGAAAACTGATAGGCGTTTTCCAGTTTTTTGTCCCGCACCGAGAAAGAAACAAACACTTCCGTGCCGTCGTAGGAACTGCGCCGGGTAACGCGCGGATTCACAAGGCTTTTCCTGCGGTGCTGGCTAAAAAAATTGCTTACCGCGTTCTCCGCAAACAGGTCTTCTTCGTAAAATTTGTCCGCAAAAAAGAGCGTTTCATTTTGTTCGTTAAAGAATTCCAGTTTGTTGATGTTTACGATTTCGTAATCCTTGGGGGCCGACTTGTCCGGCGTTACGTGAAATTCGTACATTTCCCGCCCCATCATGACACGGTTAGACCGTTTGGCGAAAAGATTCAGGACGGGGACGCAGTTCAGCCTGAGCGCGCCGTTTTTTACGGAAGACAACGACATTTCCCGGCGCTTAAAAACCAGCAGCAGTTCTACCGTGTCCGGGCCGCGTGTTAAAAGGCCCCCGGCACTTTCCATGCTGAAAAACCTGAAGAACTCGGGATACGCGAGAAAATTTTGCAGCAGTTTGAGCCCGTGCACACCGTTTGTAAGCCCGTCGCGCAGCAGTTCCCTGCCCGACGCCAGCGGCATATCGAAAGTAAGGTCCGAAAGCCGGCTGAACGCGCCTTTGCCGTAACGGGCGTACACGCCCGCCGTTTCATGCATTATCTGACGAAGCAGACGCGAGGAGTCCCCGTCGGACAGGTTGATATAAAACACGAGCTTTTTGATGGGATCCTTTACCTCAATTCCGGCATTGCAGGACAGTTTTATCCGCAGCCCCGCAAGCCCCGAACGGTCGGCGATGTCAAAATCGGAAAGGGCGCGCGTTATGTACTCCACTTCGCTTACTACAAGCGGAACAAGCACGGCGTCTTCCACTGTGGAAAATGTGCAGGGGGTGTTTATCGTCGGAATAAACGCGTCAAACATCGCGCCGCTTTCAAGGCAGGCGCCCCTCCTCACTTTATCGTTGTTGTAATTAAGGTTAAGTTCCAGCACGGCGCCGGACGGGACCGGATACAGGACGCTGGGCGCTATCGAATTCAGTGTCGTTTCCAGGAAATTCTTGTAGCCGTCGTCGAGTTTTTTTTCCACGCGGGCGGACAAGAACGCCGTACCCTCCAGCAGACGCTCTATGTACGGGTCGTCGCACTCAAATTCCCGTAAACCAAGCCGTCCGGCTATCTTTGGGAATTCGGCGGAAAACTCCACGGCAAGATTCCGTATGTAGGCAAGATTGTTCCGGTAATAATCTAAAAGTTCCATTGCTTACCAATAACCCTTACGGCGGCGGAGGCGCGTCTATCCGACATAAGACAAACTTGTGCTTCCCGTCTCCAGGTCAAGATGGGAGATAAAAACAACCTCTTCATTTACCTGGGACGCCGTAACGACGCCGCTGATACGGAGCTCCAGCAGTGAACGCATTGACGCTTCGGGGTTGGCAAAATCCACACGAACCGAATCCGGCGCAAGGCGCGGTTCAAAAACTTTGATCTGTTTTCGTATATGTTCAAGCAGGGTTTCTCTTGAAATGTCGGAATTGATTTTGCCACAGTAATCGGATATGCCGTATCCCAGAACAGAATCCTCCAGATCCTCATAACCTTTTAGTTCTTTTAACGAAGGATGGGAACGCGAGGCAAAAAGCATTTCAATATTTTTAAAAATATCTTCTTTGACCTGTTTCTCTGTAATTACATTCTGTATACGTTCTGTTTTTTCGTGGGGTTCAAGATCCGTTAAACGTTTAAATACATAAGGTTTATAACGGGCGTCTTCTTTTCTGAAGTTTTTGTGTTCGGCGCTTACGTTTTCCATCCGCTTTTTACTCCGCCCTTGCTATCCCCCCTCCCCTAATCGCTTCCGGTTTTGCGGGAAAGGGGGCACGGCGTTTTGATCCGCGGAAAGCGCGGATATAAAACGCCGGAAATCAAACTTTAACTATTCGTTTGCTATCTGATCGTACGAAGCTTCAATAGCTCCGTCTTTGGAACCGTCCGGTTTGATCGGAGTAACTTTCCATGTGATCTTTCCGGCAACCAATTCCACGTCTTCCACCGGCTGCTGGGCAAGCGGGTCGTCTGTAGGGCTTGTGTTGATCGTTTTCACTTCGGTTTTTGCAACACGAACGTTTTCCATCGTTACTTCGTACACGGGCGTCTGCGAGCCGCCTATGACGCGGCAATACTGGAACACGGCCTTTGAGATTTTATTGCCGTTCATGCAATAAAGCTGAAGTTTCGGGCTGGCCTTGTCTACCGCGTGGGTGAACTTAAACGGTACGAATTGCCCGCGGCCTGCCACATCTCCGCTGCGCTGAATTGAAATATTCTGTGTTCCGCCATGCGAAAAGGAAACAAGCTCAAGCCATTTGTCATGAGCTTTGTCCGAAGCCTGACCTTCGATTCCATCCAACTGTAAAAAATATACACTTGCCATAATTTTACCTCCATTATGTGTGTCTATAATATAAACTTATTCAAACACATAATAGTTACACAACAAATTAAAACCGCACTATATATGTTTGTATAGTTCCAAAAAAATATCCGTATCCGCGCAAAAAATGTATACGCGCGGCACGGCCCCGCTTTGCGGTTCCAAAAAACGGCGAAGCGGGATATTCAGCTTCCGCTATTTGCCCGCCGCGGGAACCTTTGTAACAAGGCGCAGCGAAGCGGTGAGGCCTTCAAGCTGGTAATGGGGGCGCAGATAAAAACGCGCCGTGTAGTATCCGGGCTGCCCTTCAACCGATTCCACCTCCACCTTTGCTTCCGCCAGAGGATACTTCGCTTTGATTTCGTCCGAGGCGTTCGGATCTCCGGTAACATAGCCGGCTATCCAGTTTGAAAGCCATGTCTGCATATCCTCTTTTTCTTTGAACGAGCCTATTTTGTCGCGTACCATACATTTCAGGTAATGGGCAAAGCGGCTTACCGCAAAGATGTACGGGAGCCTCGCGGACAGGGACGCGTTGGCGGTAGCGTCCGGCGAATCGAATTCCTGCGGGCGGTTCAACGTTTGTCCGCCAAGGAACACTGCGTAATCGGTGTTTTTCCAGTGAATCAGCGGCAGGAAACCGTTCTTTGACAGTTCCGCTTCGCGCCTGTCCGTGATGGCGATTTCGGTCGGGCATTTCATAGCCACGCCGCCGTCGTCGGTGGGAAAAGTATGCGTAGGCAGCCCTTCAACCATGCCGCCCGACTCGACGCCGCGTATATTGGCGCACCAGCCGCAGTTGGCAAAAGCGCGGTTAATCTTCACCGCCATCGAATACGCCGAATTCATCCAGTTGTACTTACTGCTGTCGCCCGCTCCGGTATCTTCTTCAAAATCGAATTCCTCGACGGGATTGCTTTTGACGCCGTAAGGCACACGGCTCAACACGCGCGGCAGCGTCAGCGCTACATAACGGCTGTCGTCGGAGTCCCTGAAGGAACGCCACGCCGCATACTCCGGGGTCGAAAAAATCTTTGTAATATCACGCGGGTTTGCGAGTTCCTGCCATGAATCGAGGTTCATGATTGAAGGATCGGCGGCGGCGATGAACGGCATATGCGCGGACGACGCTATCTGTCCTATGCCTTTAAGTATCTCCATGTCCGGAGGAGTCTGGTTAAAATAGTAATCCCCGACCAGCGCGCCGTACGGTTCACCGCCCGCAGTGCCGTACTCTTCCTCGTAGAGCCTTTTGAACAGAGGGCTTTGATCCCAGGCGGTACCCTTAAACCGCTTGACGGTTTTCCCCAGTTCTTTTTTGGAAATGTTCATGACGCGGATTTTAAGGCGGTCACTTGTGGCGGTATTGCTCACAAGGTAATCCAGTCCCCGCCACGCACCCTCCAGGCCGGAAAAATCAGGGTGATGAATTATCAGGTTAACCTGCGCCGAAAGTTTTTTATCGAGCTCCGCGATGATACCTTCTATCGTTTTTACCGTGTCGTTGGATATCAGCGCCGCGTTTTCCAGGGCCTGGTTAACAAGTGTCTTTACCGCCCCGTGTACCGCGCTCGTCGCCTCGTCCGATTTTGGTTTAAATTCCTGATTCAGCAGAGCCTCAAAATCGGTCATCTCCAAGGTTTCAGGATTAAGCGGATCTTTTTGTTCCGCCTGCTTTTCCACTGCGTCTGACATCGTATCCCCCTATTCCTTTTTTGCTCCGCCGGCTTCCCCGTCCGCCGGGGCGGACGCCGCGTCGTCTTTCGGCGCGTTTTCTTTTGCCTTTTGCGCCAGCGCCGCAAGCAAAGCCGGATCTTTAAGTATCTTGCTCAACAGATCCTCTGCGCCCTGCTTGCCATCCATGTACGAAAGGAGGTTGGCAAGCTGTTCCCGCGCCTCCATCAGTTGTTTTAGCCCGTCTATCTTGCTGGTAACCGCGCCAGGCGAAAAATCCGCCATGCTTTCGAAGGTCAAATCAACCGGAATAGCACCTTCGCCGCCCAGCACGTTAGGCACTGAAAAAGCCACACGGGGCTTAATCGCTTTGAGCCGGTCGTCAAAGTTTTCACTGGTAAATTCCAGCATCTGCCTGTCGTCTACGCGAGGCAGAGGCTCCTCAGGCTTTCCCGAAAGATCCGACATGACGCCCATAACGAAAGGCAGATCCACCTTTTTTTCCGCGCCGTTGGATTCAACGTCGTATTCAATCTGAACACGGGGCGCCCTGTTTTTTGCGATAAACTTTTGGCTGCTTTCTGATGCCATAGGTTATCCTCCTTAGCTTAATAGCTTGAAAAATTATAACAAAATCGATTTAAAAGGTCAACAGGGCGCAGGGCGAATTGCTATATAATTATTCCAGCCGAAATGATGGCTGCCCAAAAACAAAAATCTGGCCGAAGCGGCCCAAGCTGTTATGTTACAAGAAATTACGCAACAAGTTAATTCCAGATATTACAGAGGCTTTCCCAAAACTTCAGTTTTTGGGAGACAAGCAAAGCTTGTCCGGTTACCCTGGATTTATCTGAAAAAGCGGTCTTTAGCCCGCTTTTTCGGAAGCTTTTCTCAAAACCAACCGGGTTTTGGGAAAAGCTCAAGATAAAGAGTTACAAAGAGGCTAAAATGCTGTCACAGCACCAAAACAGGCATATTTTAAGGCTAAGCCTGTACAGGAATTAGACTTATTCGCAGCAGGGGCCGTTACCCCGCCGTTTGCGCCAAACCTGGCCCATAATTCGGATTTCAGGGCAGACGTATCCCCCTGGGCGGGGTAGGTTTGGGAAGGAAATGGCGGCTGCTGCGGTTCGCCGGGCGGATTATGCCGCTTATCCGGGCGCAGGGTCGGCAGGTATGGGGTATAGGCGAAAAAACGCGGCCCCGGACGCTCGTTTCCCGTTGCGGGGTCTGACCCCACGGGCCGACGGGGTTCCCGCCGCCGTGTGCCCGGCGATGCGTTTCCCGCCATGGCGCCTGACCCCGTGGGCCGGCGGGCCTCCCGCCTCCGCCTCTCCCGCTTCCCCGCCGTCCGGCGGCTCCCCCTCCAGTATCCGCGACCAGTACCGGTCACCCCACAGGTGTCCCGTCCGTCCATTGTCACGGTTGTACCTCTGGGCGAAGGTCTGCTTCAGCCATTTCATTATCGCCGGCAGTTCGAACCCGTCCGCGGGCCTGATGTAAAAGGCCAGCCGGTCACCGGCGAGACTTAAGCCCCGGACCGCGAAGACAAACCTGTGCGCGGTCTCCCGGAACACCCGGCCAAACAGCGCCGGGGCCTGACCCCCTCTGAACAGGGGTTCCCTGTTGTTGACGCGGGTACTGATTTCGTACCACACGCCCTGTTTCAGCATTCGTAACGATCTCATGTAAAATATATGGGCGCTTGCCCGCGTTTTGCTTTAACATACGAAGAAAAAACGGAAAGAAGCCGAACCGGAAAGTACCTTCGACCTTCCGGCGGAGCGGCGGGGGGCTTTTCGTCAGGTAAAATTTTTATGGGTCAAGTTTAGCCCTGAAGTGCGGAGAGCTTAATTATTCGCAGTGGGGTCTGCTCCCCCGCCTTATCCCTTCCTTTTGGGGTTAAGAAGGCGGCAGAACGTCAGGCAAAAACCTCATAGCGGTTTGCCGCTGTGGGCTGTGCCGGCGGCACGACCCACATGCGGACGCTCGATGCTGTTTTGTGGCGGGGAGGTTCATTAGGCATCACGTATCGTTTTGCAGGCGTCTCAAGCATTTTTATTTTCTTCTTTTACGCCAAGTATGTCACGACCGCGCGGCAGCGCGTCAGGCATTATATCTTCAATAAGCTCGATAAAACTCATCTCGGAAAACCGCAAGGCCCGGTTTACAAGCAGGGGGATAGGGCTGTTCGGCTCCTGGTTTTTAAAATACTCAGCGCCTTTTTTCAGCATCAACAGGGCCTGTGAGCGCGAGCTTACCTGGAACGAAAGCAGCGCGAGCTGCTGTTGGGCGGGAAGAGGGGCGGCTTCGCTCGGACTGCCGGCTTCCGGCGCGCCTTCCTCCGCCGCAGGCCCGTCAACCACGAGGGAAGAAGGCTTGCAGGAATCGTAAAATTTAATCAACCGGTCGATTTCATGGTTCAGGGCGGACATATCCAGTATGTTTCCGCTGCCCATCTTCGCGTTCATTTCGCTGCAAAGAGCCAGTATCAGCGCCTTTACCTCCTGCGCCAAGGCATACTGCGCGTCTATCTCCGCCGCCGACACGGACACGAATTCCGCCCGCAGCAGTTTTTGCTCAATCGCGGTATCAGAGACCGCTTCGATCAGATTCAGCGAAATAAGCAGGTCCCGAAGCGTGTAACGCAGGGACGGAACGAGGCGGGTTTCCCGGAACTGGGGAATAAACATAACCGGATCGTTTACGGAACCCGCCGGCGGGGAAAGCATCGACATTATATTCAGCCGTTCCAGCGGATCGCTGCCGTCGTCCGGGTCGAGGCGGGGATAAAAGCTGTCCCAAAGTTCCTTCACGAGGAACAGCGGCAGTTTTAGGCCGGCGGCCAGTCCGGCAAGCCCCCCCGTCACTGCCTCTGCTATCGTGAGGTATACGGCGACCCGCAGATCGCGCGTCCGGTCCCAAAGGTCGACGCAGTTTTTGCTCAGCTTTTTCCAGTCCGGCCCCCGTCCTTCGATCTTCGCGTCCCCCATGAAACTGTCCGGCACGGCGACAGCCAGTCCGTCCAACTCAAGATACAAGGGATCATATTCGAGGTCGGGCCCCGCCGGATTATCCTCTGAAACATATTTTGTCAATTCTTCCGCATTAATCATCGAACCATCCCTCTTTCAGGCAAAGGCAGTATAGGGATTATTCGTACAAATAGTCAATGAGCCGCGTTGCCTCATTGAAAATGTAACCCAAAAGACCCTCTGCCTCATTTTGAAAATGTAACCCAAATCAAGGCAGACTATCCGGGACTCATTGTTCCCGGAGGTCAATATGGGGTTATC